>NZ_JAMOKT010000137.1:0-2574 GCF_023656795.1 Parabacteroides caeci | reverse complement strand
GTGTGACACGTAAACTGTGTAAGTGATTGTGCAACTTTAGCTTAGAGAAGCATTGATTGCACCTGCAATTCCGTTTGCAGTAGTCTGAGGGTACGTGCATTATGAGTAATCATTTTGTGCGAAGCTACCCTGACAAAGTACCCTTTCCGAAAGGAACAGACCAAAGCGTGAGCCGAGGTCAATGGCGGATAACATCGTTCTGCCGAGGGGCAAGACTTGATGGTATGGTCAACTTAGTGTGAACGTCTGATAAACATCGTTACGAAGAACAAGCCTAATGATGTTGTTGACTTCTCTCCACGGAGTGAAGTCTGAGGCTTGAACCAAAAAGGTGTGCAGTCGGCTGACCTCCTGTCCAGGTGGGGTCACACGGACATCAAGACTGCCGGTGAATAGGACGGACCTAACCCATCACAGTCACTTACACGGAACGTGGTAAGTCCGTATCTCTCCGCTTCTTCGGAAGTGGTAAGCAAGCCGCAAGGCGAGCCTATACGGGGTGCGGATATAGGAACGTGGAAAAAGCGAATGCCGCTCTGTAATGGAGCGGATACGGATTGACCTCATTGCCATGTATGGCAGAGAGCCACATCATCCGACACGAAAGTGTGCCCACTTCCACAAGGTAACTCTTTACAATAAACTTTATAGAACTTCTAAAGAAAGGAAAGCAAATGAACGAATCGAAAGAAACGTGTGCACCTGAAAATGTGGTTCTCACCGATGCGGAGCGTTGGAAAAGCATTGACCGACGCAAAGCCGAGGACTATGTTCGGAAGCTGCAAGCACGTATTGTAAAGGCTCAAAGGGAAGGCAGACATGGCAAAGTCAAGTCTTTGCAGTGGCTGTTGACCCACTCGTTCTACGGTCGTTATCTTGCCGTGGTTCGGGTTACTACTAACAAGGGTAAGAACACCGCAGGAGTTGACCGTGTAAGATGGTCAACCGATGCGGCCAAAGTCAAAGCGATTGACACACTGAAACGCCGTGGCTATCAGCCGATGCCATTGCGCCGTGTCGAAATCCCGAAAAAGAACGGAAAGAAACGTCCTTTGGGAATACCGACTATGAAAGACCGTGCGATGCAGGCATTGTATCTCATGGCTCTCGACCCGATTGCAGAAACCACTGGAGACCAGCACTCCTATGGATTCCGTAAATATCGCAGTTGTCAAGATGCCATTGCCCAGTGTCACAATGTGCTTTCAAGAGACGTGGCTCCCAAATGGGTTCTGGAGGGTGACATCAAAGGATGCTTCGACCACATTAGCCATAAATGGCTCCTCAACAATATTCCTATGGATAAGGAGGTGCTGAGAAAATGGCTGAAAAGTGGCTATGTGTTCAATGGTGAACTCTTCCCGACCGATGAGGGCACACCCCAAGGAGGTATAATTTCTCCGACACTTGCAAACATGACTCTTGACGGATTACAGTCTCTCGTGCAAAAAGCAGTGAAACCATATTGGCAACCTATGCCTACCGCATACGGTGGACGTAAATGGATTGAGCCGAAAATCAATCTTGTACGCTATGCCGATGATTTCATTGTTACTGCCAAAGATAAGGAAACCATAGAAACGGTTATCCTACCCTTAATAAGGGAATTTATGGCAGAGCGAGGACTCATGCTGTCTGAGGAAAAGACCAAAATAACTCACATCAGTGAGGGTTTCGATTTCCTTGGCTTCAACATCCGCGAGTACAAATCGAATGGAAAACTTCTGACCAAACCATCAAAGAATGCGATGAAGAGTTTCTGCGACAAAGTACGCACAAAAATCAAGAGTAACAAGTCGGCTAAGGCTTCCTCCCTTATCAGAATGCTTAATCACATGATACCCGGATGGGCAAATTACTACCGATACGGAGCATCATCAAAAGCATTCTCACGAGTGGATTTCGAGATTTACAAAACGCTTTGGCAATGGGCAAGACGCAGACATCCCAAGAAAGGAATGCATTGGATTAAAGACAAGTATTTCAAACAACAGCACGGACGGGATTGGTGTTTTGCCGCCACTACCAAGAACAAGAAGTCGGGCAAAGAATCGACCTTGCGATTGAAGCGGCTGGCAGACACTCCAATCCAAAAGTATGTGCGTGTCAGAACGAATGTCAATCCTTATGACCCTGCGGATGCTCCTTATTATGCAAGAAGAAAATCAAAGAACACGGAGAATCAACTTCGTGAAGTTGATGACCTCCTGCGCATGATTTGGATTCATCAAGGGATGCGCTGTCCTATCTGTGGAGAGATTATTGACGATGAACGTAGGTGGACTACCATTAAGGAAACCATCAACGGTAAACCGTTCAAGATTCTCATTCATAGCTCTTGCAAACAAAGGAAGTCTAACCCTAATAAGATTAGTAGGAAATGAGGCAGAACTATTCCTTCAGTAAGAATAGCAATGCGTTGCTTGAGCCGTGTGAGGGGAAACTCTCATGCACGGTTCTTAGAGGGGAAAGCCCCAGCAATGGGGCTGACCTACTCGACACGAAACTAATCTACGCCATCGGCGCCGTTATCGGCCTTATCGGGGGCGTGAAGGTATATTCCAAGTTCTCGTC
>NZ_JAMOKT010000136.1:0-2688 GCF_023656795.1 Parabacteroides caeci | reverse complement strand
TGGAGAGACCGGAGTATACTGGGACAGTATGAAGGTCTTAAATCTGAGTCGAAACAGGCATTTTTGTACTGAGAGTCATAATTGATTATCAGTGATTTGCAGATTCGATATTGGGTATCTGCTCTCAAAAACCGGAGCATACTGGGACAAAAGCCGTTTTCGATGCCATACCGCACAAAAAACCGGAGCATACTGGGACAGTGGTACCGGCGCAAAACGTTGGCGCAGTGAGCCTCGGCTCTAAAAACCGGAGCATACTGGGACACTTTTGATGATTTTCAGCTATATTCCCCATAAAAAGGAATATAGTCATGGCAACACAACCTACAAGCATGAATATCATCAAACAAGTGCTGATCAGGCTGTCGCAGAAAGAGTCTATACGCTCGATAGCGTCAACGCTTCATATCAGCAAGAACACAGTCAGCCGGTATAAGGCAATCTCAGAAGCCGATCCGATGTCGGTGCGCGAACTCATCGCACTGGAGGACACGGTCCTGAACCATCGTTTCAACGGTGGCAATCCGGCGTATTGCGACGACAGAATGGAGGTTCTCAAGGAACTATTGCCTGAACTTGAGAAAGAGTTGAAAAAGCCCCATGTCACATCGCGGCTCCTGTGGGAGGAATACAGGCGTAAGCATCCGGACGGTTACGGGCTGTCGCAGTTCCGTTTCCACATCTCGCAGCATATCAAGGCCGTTACGCCGTCCACGCTGCTCCGCGACCTCTACCAGCCGGGACAGAAGATGCTCATCGACTTCGCCGGCGACCGTATGTCATATGTCGATACCGACACGGGAGAGGAGGTCTTTGTGGAGACCTATGTGGCCGTCATGCCTTTCTCGGGCATGACGTTCATCCTATGCGTCCGCTCGCAAGGTATAGAACAGTTCCTGACGGCCACCGTCAAGGCCCTGGAGTTCTTCGGCGGCGTTCCGAAGATACTCGTTCCCGACAATCTCAAGTCGGCGGTCAAGAGAGCGGATCCCTACGAGCCGGACCTGACCACAGGCATGAACGATCTTGCCAACCACTACCTGTGTGTCGCCCAGCCCGCGAGAGTCCGCAAGCCAAAGGACAAGGCTCTGGTGGAAGATGCCGTCAACAAGGCTTACCGCCATATCTACGCACCGCTGCGCAACCATGTGTTCCATTCGCTCGAGGAACTGAACGATGCCGTCGCGGAACTTGTGGACCGCTATAACCAAAAGCGTCTGACCGGATGCGACTACTCGCGCCGCGAGTGCTTCCTTGCTTCCGAAAAAACGATGCTCGCACCTCTTCCAAAGGCACCGTTCGAGTTCAAGCGCCGGGCCTCGCTTAAGGTGGCGCCGAACAGCTTTATCACCTTCGGTCCGAAGCGCAACTCCTACTCGGTGCCCTACCGCCTGATCGGCCAGCAGGTAGATGTCACTTTCACCGCCACGCAGGTAAGGATATACCACTCGGGTGAGTGTGTCGCCACGCACATGCGTTCCTACCGCCACAACGACTATACCTACGTCGAGGAGCATCTTCCGCCCAAGTCTCGGGAATACCGCGCCTACAGCGCCGGATACTTCATCGCCAAGGCTGAACGGATAAGCTCTGACTTCAGGACCATAATAGAGGCTCTGTTCGCGGGAGGTCAGCCGGAGCAGGTATATTTCCGCACAGCCCAGGGATTCTTCTCCCTCCAACGGAACAGCGCCCCATCGCTGTTCCGCCAGGCCTGCGCGATAGCTGTCAGCCACGGCAACCTGCGGTATAAGTTCGTACAGGCCCTCGTAAAGAGCCAATGCGAGGGCTTCCGGGAGAACGCCGACGAACTCGCTCCACCATCCGGCCACTCCAACATACGTGGAAAAGCCGCCTTTGTATGACAATCCTAATTTATAAATCAAACAAATATCAACAATGGAAAGAATCCTTACTGAACTTCGACAGATGCGCCTGCCCGGCATGGCGCAGACATGGCAGAACCTCATGGAGACCCATCAGGCTTCCTCGCTCAACATCATCGACGGTCTCCGCATTCTCCTTCAGGGAGAGCACGACATGCGCCGCGCCAACCGCAACGCACGCCTGCTCAAAAACGCCCGATTCCGCTATCAGGTGTCGGTCGACGAACTGGCATACGACTCCGCACGCGGACTTGACCGGGCGTACATAACGCAGCTCTGTTCCGGCGAATACATCCGTCGCGGCATCCCCGTGATAATCACCGGCGCAACAGGAACCGGCAAAAGCTGGCTCGCATCCGCTCTTGGACACCACGCCTGCGTCTCCGGCTTCAAGACCCGGTACTGGAGCATCCTTAAACTCATGGAAGACCTTGCCATGGCCAAAGTGGAGCATCAGGAAAAGAAACTCTTCGAGAAAATCGCCTCATACGATCTCCTGATAATCGATGACTTCGGAATCAAGAAATTCAATAACGAGCAGATACTCGACCTGATGGAGATAATCGAAGACCGACACGGACGCAAAGCCACTGTCATCGCCTCGCAGATACCTGTCTCAGACTGGTACGACTGCCTTGAGACAAACACTACCGCTGCCGACGCAATCCTCGACAGGATGGTACACTCGGCAATCCGTTTTGAACTCAAAGGAGACAGTCTCAGAAAAAATCATTAACTTTGTCGCATCAAAAGTGTCCCAGCCTCCTCCGGCGCACTGTCCCAGTCACCTCCGGTTTTTCCA
>NZ_JAMOKT010000135.1:0-2784 GCF_023656795.1 Parabacteroides caeci | reverse complement strand
ACGGCTATGTCCAGCAGGGACTTACCATAAAAGAACTGTCCGAAATACTTCATACGAACCGTACCTATCTTTCCGCTTATATCAAGACTACGTATAAAATGACATTCCGCGAATGGATAACCGATCTCCGGTTGGAGTATGCGAAAAACATACTGAAGGAGCATCCGGAAATCAATATACAGAAGCTGGCTGAGTCTTCCGGTTTTCTTTCCCGCAGTAACTTTATCAAATCATTTACCGAGAAGGAAGGATGTACGCCTGGCAAGTGGAAAAAAGCAAATCTGGAATAATTTGTGTGGTAAAAAGCCGATGAAAAAGGTCTCAGAAGCCCATTTTCAAAAAGTGCTCAAGCGACAAAAAAGTGCTAATTCGACAAAAAAGTGCTCAAACGACAATTTGAAAAGTGCTCAAACGACAATTTTTATAAAACGCTGTATTTTAACAGAAAAAGTTTTTGTAATATTTTGGGCGCTGAATGGCATTTATTACCTTTGGAGAAGACAAAGATAATAAATTCAAGTTTATATGAGCAGAAAAATCACTTTTCTTACCCTGTTTCTGTGGCTGATGACGGTAACTTTTCCTGTCATTGCGCAGCAGAAAGCAGACACGACCTACACTTTCCGGTTCGTTCCGCAGAAGGACATGTTCTACGTGCCTTGGAATGGCAATGACACGGAACTTGCCCGCCTGTTGGAATGTATCGAAAACAACAAAACCACAATTCTTGACGGCAAACTGCCGCTACTGGTTGACGGATACTGCAATTCGCAGGGCAGTGAAGCCGAGAAAGCTGCTCAACAAAATAAACATACCGACATGCCATTGGAAACCAAAACCCCAACCGACTATCATTTTTCCCTGCGTGCCAACCTGCTACGCTGGGCTACCCTGACACCAGATCTTGGCGTGGAATGGCGCATCTGCCCGTCGTGGGGCATTGCCGTAAACGGCTCGTGGACTTCATGGACGTGGAGCGACAAGGACCACCGCTATGCACTCTGGGAAGTGGCTCCGGAAGTGCGTTACTATATGGGTGAGAAGAAAGCCTGGTATCTGGGCGCGATGTTCAAGGCCGGACAGTTCAACTACAAGTTCTCCGAAGCAGGCAAGCAGGGCGACCTGATGGGTGGCGGCATCACCGCCGGCTATCAGCTGCGGCTGAACAAGGCACTGGCTCTTGATTTCAACCTCGGTTTGGGCTACCTGAATGCCGATTTCGAAAAATATGAAGTCATCGACGGTGTACGTGTACGCCGCGGCAACGAGACAAAAGATTGGTGTGGTCCCATCAATGCCGGTGTGACATTGGTATGGAAGTTATTCTAACACGGAGGAATAGAATATGAAAGCAAGACAATATATAAATATGATGGGAATGGCAGCCGCCGTGCTGCTCTCTTCCTGCGTGAAGGACACGCTTTATGACACGCCGCATCCCGACTACGGGAAGATTGCGGTGACAGCCGACTGGTCGGCCCGCGGTGAGAGTATTGACATACCTGCCACATGGACGGTTACCATGGGTGACTATACGGGTACGGAGACTTCCGCCACCCATGCCCCCGACCATCTGTTTGCTCCGGGCAGCTACACCCTTGCGGTGTGGAATCCTGCCGAGGGAATCACGGTAAACGGTACCACAGCCACCATTGCCGCAGCCACGGGAACCCGGGCAGGCACGGATGCCTTTGTGAACAATGCCCCGGGATGGTTCTTCACCTATACGGAACAGGTGACCATCGAGAAAGACAAGGACTATCCGCTGACCGCCGCAATGAAGCAGCAGGTACGCGAACTGACGCTTGTCGTCGAACCTACTGGTGATGCCGCCGGACGCATCACGGAGATTGTTGCCCATCTGACGGGTGCAGCCGGAACACTCGACTTCGCTACCGATACCTACGGAGCCGCTTCGAACGTCGTGCTGCTCTTCACCAAGATTACCGAAGGTGACGATGCCGGCAAGTGGAAAGCCACGGTGCGGCTGCTGGGTGTGACCGGCACGGAACAACTGCTGACGGGTGAAATCCGCTATGCTGACGGCAACCCGACCCCCACCACGCTGAAAAGCGACCTTACGGAAGCCCTCAAGGAGTTCAACACCGGAAAGGGCGAATCGCTGACCCTCGGCGGAACGCTGGTTGAGACTCCCGAAGGCATGGAAGTGGACGAAGCCGAAATCAACGGCTGGGAAGAAGTGAAAGGTGATGATGTAAATGCCGATTTGTAACTAATATAATGACAGATATAATGAAGACAAGTTTTTTTGCACTTGCGACGCTCGCCCTCGCACTGGCAGCCTGCAACAACGACAACGAGAACCTGAACGGTGACCTCGTGGCCGCCCAGTTTACCGCCGACATCGCCCCCGCCACCCGCGCCGGCGGAACCACCTGGGACAACGGCGACCGTATCGGCATCACCGACATCGGCAACGATACCCAGTACGGCAACGTGCCTTTCATCCTGAAGAACGGGAAATTTGAGGCAGAAGGAAAGGTCATCTATATCGAAGATACAAAGACCCATACTTTCCGCGCCTACTATCCGTACAATGCGGCGGGAGGCATTCTCGCAGCCACGACCGATGCCACGGCGCAGCAGAACCAGCCTGCCATCGACTTCCTCTTTGCCACAGGAGCCACGGGAGACAAAAACAGCCCGGTAGTGAGCTTCACCGACAAAACCGGCAAAGGCGGTGAAGACAACTCCTTCCACCACCGCATGAGCCGGATAACCCTTACCTTCGAGGCGGGCGACGGCGTGGATTTCAGCGTGGTC
>NZ_JAMOKT010000134.1:0-2846 GCF_023656795.1 Parabacteroides caeci | reverse complement strand
TTAAGACTTTTCTTTCTGCAAGATTACCTTTATTCCCCAATTACACAACTTTTTTTGAAATATTTTAATGATTTATGCCACAAAACATATTTTAATAGAAATTTTGGTGCGGTTGCCCTGATGTTTTTATTACATTTGCCATTGTATAGACTTTATTTATTCTCTTCTCTGGGAGCAAATGTAGTTATAATTCATAAATGAAAAATAGGCTGTAGAGGCTTAGAGGGAATCATGTTTGTAACTTGTTGATACATAATGCGGATGTCGGAGAAATATCAATAATATCGGTAAATTGTAAGAAAAGATGAATGTGAAATTAGTCAAAACACTAGCATTTATATTTGTTTGTACAGGAATCATTTCTTTTTTTGTATTCTGGTTCATGAATGTTTACGAGAAACAAAATAAGAAATTGCATACTACTGCTTCTATTTTATTTATAGATGCGATACAGCAAGATGCAAGCCAGGCAATCAAAAGGTTTAAAGGGTTTCATGATCCTTTAAATTCTCCGAACGATATTTCGGGAGATGAAAAAATAGCACAGTGTATTCAGGATTACAGAATCACTCATGATCCGAGCCGTCATATACTGGACAGCCTTTTCCAAAGCCTGTTGAAAGAACAGGGGATACCTGTGAAAGTCGCGATCCGCTGTATATGGAAAGGAAAAGTAATTGATACTTCTGCTGATAGTTCCTTATATAAGGATGCTACACTTTTAAAATCTATTGTTTACAGGCTGAGCGAGAAGAAAAATGATGCCATAACACTTCAGGCTTATGCCGATTTTCCTGTTGGTATGATATTAGGGCGGATGGGATGGTTTTGGTGTATTTCTTTTTTGATTCTGGTCGGTTTGGTTGGCGGCGGTTGGTATTTTAATAGGCAGAATTTGATCAAACGGCAACAATCTAAATCAATTGAACGGTTACAGGCAGAATTGGTTGAATTGAAGGTTCGAAAACAAGAAATAGAAAAGATTAATAAGCAACAAGTTGAATCGATTGAACAAAAACAAGCAGAATTGATCAAGTTGGAAACCAAGCAGAGAAATACAGAGAAAGTTAATAAACAGCAGTCCGAATCGATTGAACAGTTGCAAGCAGAATTGGTCGAATTGAATGATCAAAAACAGGAAACAGATGCGATTAATAAGCAACAAGCGGAATTGATCGGACAAAAACAATTTGAATTAGAGAAGTTATTAAAGTGGATAGTCCCTTTATCATCAAATGAAAAAATAATCTGGATCGAATTGCCTTGTGGTTTCTATTTTTCGAAGAAGTATGGAGTTTTACGCAATGCAAATGGGATGGCTATTCAGTTAAAAAACAATTCTTTAAGTTTGTTTCGGCACTTTGTTGAAGTGGAAGATCATATGTTGACATATAAATATATTTGTACAGATGTTTTGGAACGGTTTGTTAAAGATGAGATAGGAGACTCAGACAGGGATTGTGTATCTGCCGCTATCAAACGTTTGAGGGAAGATGTAGAACCGTTCTCCTGCATTGAATTTAAGTCAATAAGGAAAACCGGTTATCAGATGACTTTCTCCAACTATCAAAATGACACTACCCAACCGGGTAAATCGGATTAATATACCGGGTAAAATAAAATACCCTACCGGGTAATATTTTTTAACGTATCAAAGCGATTTTCAAAATCGCTATTCACTATCAAAATGGCAATTTGGGATTTTGTATGTATTGCTATAAAAATCCCGGCGAGAAGAGCCTCCCCGGGAATATGTTTTATGCCGTGTCAGGTCTTTAGAGCTGTTCTATTTCTTCTATCGACAAACCGGTAGATCGTGCAATAATGAGAGGGTCGACTCCGTTCTGCTTCAGGTTTATAGCTATAAGTCGTTGTTGCTCTGCTTTCCCTTCCGCTATTCCTTCGGCCCGGCCTTCAATCCATCCGGTCTTGATCACACTGCGTTGATAACGTATAGCTTCCATATCTGCATAATATTGTCGTCTGTCTTTCTCGTCTAACTGGTCTATCCGCAATCGTTCGCGTGCTTCTTGTAAACCGTGAACCGTACTGTTTTTATCGATCTCGCCGGTTTTCAGGAAAGCAATCCATTCGTCCAAAGGCGTTTTAGCCTGTTGGTTAAAACCGTCTACTCGTAATACGTAATATTCAGGGAAAATATCTCCGGCTTCGTGTCGTACAAACTGTTCACGTTGGCGTACGGACAACTGAAGAATGTCATTGTAATGGATTCCTTTAAAGCTGGTACGACCATGATAGACATAGTCTTTGCCTTGCCCTAATTCAAAATAAACGATGTTGATTGAATATACTTTACGAATAACACCATATTCCTGGCCTTCGTTGATATAATCGGTAATGGCTTTGGATGCTCCGTATAACATACGATGGAAATAATCCAGTTCACGGTTGTTCTGTACCTCAATGATGATGAGTTCCCCTTTGCTGTCTTCTGCCAGCATATCTACCCGGTTGAACTTATCATCGACACTATCCTTGTTGCTTTCGCTTTCCAGCATTTTGACAATACGTATTTCTTGCCCAAGTAAAGTGGACAAAAAGCCTTCCAACACAACAAAGTTTGATTTATTACGTAAAAGGCGCTTTACGGCCCAATCGAAACGGACCAAAGCAGAATCATTTTTCATAGTTGTTCATATTTAAATTGTTACGATACAAAGATATGTTTTTTTTTCATCTAAAAGCATATTATCCCGATTTTTACCAGGGCAACCGCACCAAAATTTCTATTAAAATATGTTTTGTGGCATAAATCATTAAAATATTTCAAAAAAAGTTGTGTAATTGGGGAATAAAGGTAATCTTGCAGAAAGAAAAGTCTTAAC
>NZ_JAMOKT010000133.1:0-3060 GCF_023656795.1 Parabacteroides caeci | reverse complement strand
ACGGCTATGTCCAGCAGGGACTTACCATAAAAGAACTGTCCGAAATACTTCATACGAACCGTACCTATCTTTCCGCTTATATCAAGACTACGTATAAAATGACATTCCGCGAATGGATAACCGGTCTCCGGTTGGAGTATGCGAAAAACATACTGAAGGAGCATCCGGAAATCAATATACAGAAGCTGGCTGAGTCTTCCGGTTTTCTTTCCCGCAGTAACTTTATCAAATCATTTACAGAGAAGGAAGGATGTACGCCTGGCAAGTGGAAAAAAGCAAATCTGGAATAATTTGTGTGGTAAAAAGCCGATGAAAAAGGTCTCAGAAGCTCATTTTCAAAAAGTGCTCAAGCGACAAAAAAGTGCTAATTCGACAAAAAAAAGTGCTCAAACGACAATTTTTATAAAACGCTGTATTTCAACAGAAAAAGTTTTTGTAATATTTTGGGCGCTGAATGGCATTTATTACCTTTGGAGAAGACAAAGATAATAAATTCAAGTTTATATGAGCAGAAAAATCACTTTTCTCACCCTGTTTCTGTGGCTGATGACGGTAACTTTTCCTGTCATTGCGCAGCAGAAAGCAGACACGACCTACACCTTCCGGTTCGTTCCGCAGAAGGACATGTTCTACGTGCCTTGGAATGGCAATGACACGGAACTTGCCCGTCTGCTGGAATGCATCGAGCGCAACAGAACGGACATTCTTGACGGCAGGCTGCCGCTGCTGGTTGACGGCTACTGCAACTCGCTGGGCAGTGAAACCGAGAACCTTGCCACGGCGAAGATCCGTGCCAACCGTGTGAAATCCGAACTGATTATCCGTGCGGAAATCAAGGAAGAAAACTTTATCACCCGCAACCATGCGACAGAGGGAGACTTTGTCACTGTGCGCCTGACGGTACCGGTCAAGGAAACAGCCGTGACGGATGCGGAAGCGGAAGCACGACGCAAGGCGGAAGCCGAACGACTGGAAGCCGAGAAGCGTGCCGAACAGGAACGACTTGCCGAAGAGCAGCGCAAGGCGGAAGAAGCCCGACTTGCCGCTGAAAAGGCAGAAGCCGAGAAAGCCGCTCAACAAAATACACTTGCCGACACGCCGTCGGAAACCAAAATCACAACTGATTATCATCTCTCCCTGCGTGCCAACCTGCTGCGCTGGGCTACCCTGACACCCGACCTTGGCGTGGAATGGCGCATCTGCCCATCGTGGGGCATTGCCGTAAACGGCTCGTGGACTTCATGGACGTGGAGCGACAAGGACCGCCGCTATGCACTCTGGGAAGTGGCTCCGGAAGTGCGTTACTATATGGGTGAGAAGAAAGCCTGGTATCTGGGCGCGCTGTTCAAGGCCGGACAGTTCAACTACAAGCTCTCCGAAACAGGCAAACAGGGCGACCTGATGGGTGGCGGCATCACCGCCGGCCACCAGCTGCGGCTGAACAAGGCACTGGCTCTTGATTTCAACCTCGGTCTGGGCTACCTGAATGCCGACTATGAGAAATATGAGGTCATCGACGGCGTGCGTGTACGCCACGGCAACGAGACAAAAGATTGGTGGGGCCCCATC
Source organism: Parabacteroides caeci (assembly GCF_023656795.1). Classification (NCBI taxonomy): domain Bacteria; kingdom Pseudomonadati; phylum Bacteroidota; class Bacteroidia; order Bacteroidales; family Tannerellaceae; genus Parabacteroides; species Parabacteroides caeci. The sequence continues at coordinate 1,491 of NZ_JAMOKT010000133.1, read as the reverse complement.
AATGCCGGTGTGACATTGGTATGGAAGTTATTCTAACACGGAGGAATAGAATATGAAAGCAAAACAATATATAAATATGATGGGAATGGCAGCCGCCGTGCTGCTCTCTTCCTGCGTGAAGGACACGCTTTATGACACGCCGCACCCCGACTACGGGAAGATTGCGGTAACAGCCGACTGGTCGGCCCGCGGTGAGGGTATCGACATACCTGCCACATGGACGGTCACCATGGGCGACTATACGGGTACGGAGACTTCCGCCACCCATGCCCCCGACCATCTGTTTGCTCCGGGCAGCTACACCCTTGCGGTGTGGAACCCGGCTGAAGGAATCACGGTGAACGGCACCACAGCCACCATTGCCGCAGCCACGGGAACCCGGGCAGGCACGGATGCCTTTGTGAACAATGCCCCGGGATGGTTCTTCACCTATACGGAACAGGTGACCATCGAGAAAGACAAGAACTATCCGCTGACCGCTACAATGAAGCAGCAGGTGCGCGAGCTGACGCTTGTCGTCGAACCGACGGGTGATGCCGCTGGACGCATCACGGAGATTGTTGCCCATCTGACGGGTGCAGCCCGAACACTCAATTTCGCTACTGATACCTACGGAGCCGCTTCGAACGTCGTGCTGCCCTTCACCAAGATAACCGAAGGTGACGATGCTGGCAAGTGGAAAGCCACGGTGCGGCTACTGGGTGTGACAGGCACGGAACAACTGCTGACGGGTGAAATCCGCTATGCGGACGGCAACCCGACCCCCACGATGCTGAAAAGCGACCTCACGGAAGCCCTCAAGGAGTTCAATACCAGAAAGGGCGCATCGCTGACCCTCGGCGGAACGCTGGTTGAGACTCCCGAAGGCATGGAAGTGGACGGAGCCGAAATCAACGGCTGGGAAGAAGTGAAAGGTGATGATGTAAATGCCGATTTGTAACTAATATAATGACAGATATAATGAAGACAAGATTTTTTGCACTTGCGACGCTCGTCCTCGCACTGGCAGCCTGCAACAACGACAACGAGAACCTGAACGGTGACCCAGTGGCCGCCCAGTTTACCGCCGACATCGCCCTCGCCACCCGCGCCAGCGGAACCACCTGGGATAACGGCGACCGTATCGGCATCACCGACATCGGCAACGACACCCAGTACGGCAACGTGCCTTTCATCCTGAAAAATGGGAAATTTGAGGCAGAAAAAAAGGTCATCTATATCGAAGATACAAAGACCCATACTTTCCGCGCCTACTATCCGTACAACGCGGCGGGAGGTATCCTCGCAGCCACGACCGATGCCACGGCGCAGCAGAACCAGTCTGCCATTGACTTCCTCTTTGCCACAGGAGCCACGGGAGACAAAAAAAGCCCGGTAGTGAGCTTCACCGACAAAACCGGCAAAGGCGGTGAAGACAACTCCTTCCACCACCGCATGAGCCGGATAACCCTTACCTTCGAGGCGGGCGACGGCGTGGATTTCAGCGTGGTC
>NZ_JAMOKT010000132.1:0-3714 GCF_023656795.1 Parabacteroides caeci | reverse complement strand
ACTGGCAAATAAACCTGCATCTAATTTACTATTAGGACCGTCATTGTTCTCCGTCCATATTTTATTGTTATTTAAAAACAATTCTGCGAATTTAGCCACCGTCATAATCTCAGCCGGTTCCCCATCCTTCGGATTGATCAGCGACACATACCAGTCATTAGGTAATGAGTCTGTCTTTACTTTCAATCCGTTTAAACTTACATCTGTCATAATATTTCAATTTTAGTTGTTATTATTTGATTCACTTTTTTATCTTAATGAGTTATTTCATAATAATTATCACAATACCATTCAACTCGCGAATTATCAGGAGTAGCAATAGCATAAAACCGCCCCATTTTTCCTTCGGGTATATTAATACTCGTTTTGTATGTTGTCCAACTTTCACCCGTGTTCCATATTTTAGATCCATCAACAATACTTATATTGACCGAATGTCCTAGCATGGTTATTGTAGGTGGGTTAAGAATCTGACACATTGTCCCATTGTATTTTTTATCAATAGGTAATTTGGCATAAAGAACCTGTGTCGCTCCATTAAAAGCCAAATTAAAGTTTTTAGTAAGATCTAAGGTCCCACCATCTTCTCGCCAAATAAACGGAGTCCCAATAGATCCTTTAAATACTCCTTTTTGCGAAATGATTTCCCCTGTTTTTCCATCTATCAACAGATTAGGTTCCTCAGAGTCAGGATCAATGTCTTGACTCTGCATTTTTTTGTTTTTAAACAAAAACTCTGCTATGTTAGCCCCATCGATCAGGGCTGTATCCATCGCAACAAATATCTGTTTATTTGCCACCTCCCAGTTAGCATCCCCGTCTTGAGATGTCGGAGGTACAGTTACTCCCTTTCCTGGGCTATAATTACGTACCTGGAAGACATAGACAGCATTGTTAAAACCGTATAATACAATGTCTCTGTATTGTTCATTCCAAAAGTATGGAGCTTTGTTTTGATCATAAAAGCCACAGGATCGAGGCATGGATCCAGTAGCTCCACGCTCTCCATCCAGACCGTCACGGATAACAGAAACTCCAACTTCATCCACATAATTAGAGTTCCAGGCTTGAGCATCTGATTGTTTTTCGTACATCCGGATTGAGTAAGCTTTTATCCCGGCGATTACGGTTACATTAATGGACGATCCTTTAACAGGTGCTACATGTTGTTCCCAGGCCGATGTACCTGTGGCCGATTTACGGCAGGCCAGATAAAATCTATCAGAGGCTTGTACAGCTCCCGTACCGGTCTGCAGTTTGGCCAAAACGGTAAAAGCTGCCGGTGTAGGATTTCCGACTGTATTAAATACAATATTAGTTACCGGAGATACCAGCCAGTAGGCCGTAGCATCATTACCGGGTTTACCATCTTCGGCCGAATACTGTACCGGGTCACTCCAAGTACCAGCGGCATCCGATACCGCCTTCTTTGTAGACTTCCACCGGGCACCAGTCATGATCGTTTGACTCCAACCCAAACTATTCCCTGTTAAAATCGGACGGGGCGGTTTGCTTACGCTTGTATGATATGTCGTAAACTCTTGCTCGACCGGTTCGATAACTGTAGGAGGGATAAAGATATCCCAGTATTCTGAATTAATAGTTTCAGATGTAAGAGGCTTGTATAGTAGATAGCTACCACCGGTCTTTAGGTATTTACCCCCTGTCGTCAGAAATGGCACAGGGGTCTGACCCGTATTTTTCTTTTTACAAAAGATCTTACCTCCATTAAATGAGACTAAATCACGTTGATTGTATTCCCTGTAGGGACTATAAGGCTCTGTTATATAGTTTAACCCGGCTTCACCCGGATCACCTTCTATTTTACTCCATTTGTAATCAGCAGGATTATCAGACTCCGTTGCAGTTTCCTTATTGTAGGCTAGACCTACGTATTTCTTGCCATCAGGATTATTAGACATGCCATTTCCTTGAGCATCATCGGCGTATCGTATCCAAGTATATAAAGTCTTTCCGTCTTTACCAGGTTTACCCGGTATTCCTTCGCCTACAATCAAAGCCCAAGTATATAAACTGGGATCATCAGATTCAATTGGTGTCAATTGATTGACGGCCAAACCTACATATTTCTTTCCGTCAGGCAATTCGGACATACCATTCCCCTGAGCGTCATCGGCATATTTCAGCCAGGTATAATACTGTACTCCGTCTTTACCTTTTTCACCAGGTAATCCTTGCTTTCCGGGCTCACCATCTTCAGATAATAATTGCCAGGGATGATTGGGATCACCGGTATATAATCGTTTGCCACCGGTGGTTAAGTATTTACCTCCGGTGGTCAAATATCCTCCCGGATTCTTCCGTGGCTTTACTCCTTTATTGTCTCTATTGGCAATAAAGGAGGCCCCATCACTCCTAACAATGTTACTTTTTATGTAACTACGATTAGGGTCCCATTCACCGACAGCCTCGGCACTGGTTCCATCTTTACCGTCTTCACCTTTCGAGACGCGCTTAAACCAATCCGGATTACCGTCCGTCGGTTCTGATGTTGTTCCATCCGGATTGACGCATAACCAGGATGAGCCATTATGGGTTACTTCATCATAATAAGCAAACTTTCCCTGTATCCAAGCCCCTTTAAAAAAGGGCACTCTCTCAACGGATGTACCATCTGCCGACATCTGATTGATCACACCGGTCATGTAGATATTATTCAGAAAAACAGAATATCCGGTCATGTTGTACCCATGTACCGACAGGTTGGTTAGATCACCAAACTGAGCCGCAATCTGGCGTTTCTCGAACTCCCAACCGTCTACATGGTAGAGATAACGGGTATAGGTCCGGGTTGAGTATTTAGATGTCTGACGATCTTTGTTGGTAAAGTTACCATAAGCGACAAAGTGCATGGTCTCACAAGGATGAAACTCGTGAGGATAACTAGCCGAAGAAGGACGAAGCTGATATTTGAAAGTTTTGTTTTCCTTATCCAGTATTTCTGTGACAGTAAAATAGGCTGTAAAGAACCCCGCAAAAGTGAACACACCCTTACTATTGTCTTTGTCCTCTGTCGCATTTTCCGAAGAAGTGAGAGAGTGAAATATCCCCATACAGATATCGCCTACTGCAACCGCTCCAAATTCACCATCTTCCAACTTCAGTTTGGCAATCCTATTAACTGTGTCGACGGACTCAATAATTCCACCACCGGGAGCGTTCCAGCTAATGCCTGTAAAAATTTCTGCTCTGTTAAACCTTATTTCAGGCACTTCCAAAAAACGACGTATAATCAACGATTCTAACTCTCCGTTTCCGAAAGCGTCAATCATCCCCCCTTTACCGGTCAGGATGCCAGGGATAAATTCCCCGAACTTTGTCCCTTTTAAGAAATTGATCAATTCATGAGCAAAATCTTCAATATCATTCCGGAGACGTTTGTCGTCTTCATTCTTAGCCCGGAGAGCTGAATAAAGATTTTTGTCTGTCGGTGTCGTTTTGGTGTCAGTTGATTCAATTATCTCAAGAGTTGAACCACTACCTGATCCCGAACCGATATTTCCAATCTCTTCTTCCAGTTCTTTAACAACCGCATTTTTAATTGTATTATGGATCTCTCCATAGGTTGTGACTCAATGTCATCAATTTAAGAAAAAATACCCTTAAAACGAAAAAAGCCATTGGAAATATCAAAGAAAGAATTACTTTAAAGTTACCACACAACAAGTAATCCATGATCTATGATACAACCAA
>NZ_JAMOKT010000131.1:0-3744 GCF_023656795.1 Parabacteroides caeci | reverse complement strand
CCATATGTTAGCTTTCAATTTATGTTGTATAATAATTGTATTTAACTTGTGAACAGTTAGTTGTGTGTTTTGGGAACAACATATTTATTTATATAATCCATTGAGAAAAGCTATGATGTCAGGATTATCTTTCCAGCACTTTTGTTTTGTGGAGCTAATAACCTCACAACAATCAAGAGCTTCGGATTTGGCTTTCATGCTAACCTCTGCATAGACATTGGTTGTATCCACAGAAACATGTCCAAGCCATGCTCGGATTGTATTAATGTCTACTCCGGCTTGAAGAAGATGCGTAGCTGTCGTGTGCCTTATCACATGAGGCGTTACATTTTTCTTTCCAAGGGAGGTGCATTTTTTAGCAGCTTCGGCGGCATATTTTGTTATCAGTCCATATATTCCAAACCGGGTGAGTGGGGCGTGATGGCGATTTATAAATATGCTTTGTGTAGGAGTCAAGTTCTTGACAAGTTTCCGTATCTCACGGTTGGTGCTTTTCCAAAGAGGACACCTACGTGTTTTATTGCCTTTTCCATGCAGTATAACAGTGGAGGTAGTATGGTCATAATCGGCTACAACCAGTTTGGACACTTCGTCCACTCTGGCTCCTGTGTTATACATGAACAGGATAATGACATAGTCCCTGTAACCATATTGTGTAGTTTTATCCGGGGCTTCAAGCAATGCTTCCATCTCGTCCCTCTCCAAATAGCCAATCATTGGTTTCTGGTGTTTTTTCATGGGTATGAGTTTAAGTTCCCGATAAAGTTCTGCATGTTCCGGATTATAAGTTGAGAGATATTTGGCAAATGCAAGTATGCTGGTAAGCCGTTGGTTTCTGCTTGCAGGAGATATTTTGCGGGAGCCTTCAAGATTTTTCAGGAAGTCTTGCACATTGTTCTTCGTAAGGAGGTTCACGGAGAGTTTTTCTATCCCGATCTTGTTCATTTTTGACAAGTACGGAAGCAGAAGCTTGAATGTGTCACGATAACTCAACAAAGTGTTCTTTGACAGATTGCGAACAGTTGTGGCATATTCCAGTAAGAACCGGCGTAGCCAATAGCTTATGTATTCATTATGGGTATTCATATTTTATTATTTTGATAGTCTGTAATTCTCAAAAAGTTGCAATGCCGTTTCCAGCAATTCAGGTGTCATCGTCAGATAAACGCTTGTATACTTGATAGAAGTATGTCCGAGATAGGTGGAAAGGATAGGCAACATTCGCTGTACATCTACTCCTTCCTTGTACCATTGAATCAAACGATGGGTTGCAAACGTGTGTCGGAGGTCATGTATCCGCGGCTGGTATCTATCCGAGTCCGTCCGGATTATTCCTGCCTTTTTCCGTATTAGTTTAAAACTGTTCCGGAAAGTATGGAGGTTGACAGCCTGAGCTTGCTTGGTTACAAAAAAGGGAGCGTCCTTATCAACCGAAAAACCGGATTCTTTGAGCCAGCCAAAATAACTCAGGAGCCTTTTTTTTACTTGAGTGTTGAATGGAACAATCCTTGATTTGTAAAATTTTGTAGTACGTATAATAATGTAAGACTCTTCCCAAATTATATCGCCTACCCTCAGTGTTATGACCTCACAAGTGCGAAGTCCCATCGTATACATGGTAATCAGCATTGTCTGATATACAAAGGGGATGATTACATTTTGAGTTCTCCTGGTATAGCCTAAGGCTGAACTGAACAACCGTTTAAGTTCATCCCGGCTATATATATAAGGAACAAGCCTGGCAGGTCTCTTCGGCATATCCCATGTCAATGGAATTGTTTCAATAAGGCTTCGCTGAAAAGCCCATTGAAAGAATCCCTTCAAGGACGTGTGACGAGCAAACCACATCGCCGTAACCTTGTTCTCCTTATATAGGAATGAGTTCACGGATTCCATATTTATCAAGGAGATATCGGTCGTATTACCAATAAACTTGCTAAAACTCACAAGAAGAATACCGGCAGATTTGAATTTTTCCCCAAGGTTGTGCCTGTACTCAATATATTTGATTACAGCTTCTTTGACAGTCATAGCAAATCCTCCCAGTTCATTTCTGCGACCATGCTTAGTGTTTTCAGATTCACTTTGGCATATATCCTCGTGGAATCCGGGCTTTCATGTCCGAGTTGTCGACTGACATTATACAACGGGAATCCTTCGTTGACAAGCCGTGTGGCAGTCCAATGTCTCAGTGCATGGGGACCATAGTGCCTAAGTTCCATACCCTGACTTCTCAGAGCCTTGCTCACAATGGGATATACCGCATTGTGGCTAAGTCCTCTATACGGTGGTACCATACATTGGAACAAAGATTTTTGAGATGAATCATTTATTCTTACTTCTGTCAGATAACGTATGATGGCATTACCGACTTTCACGGTAAGCGGGAAGACTTGAGGCCGTTCACCTTTGGAGCGACGGAACAGGATTGTCTCCTTGTCCCAGTCTATATCATTCAGTTGTAGGCTGACCAGTTCATGCGTGCGGATTCCATAAACGGACAAAAGTATCATTATGGCATAGTTCCGAATGTTTGTTTTACTATTGAAGTCTGAATAAAATTGAACGGCTCCGAGTACCTGTTCTTTCTCTGGAGCGAAAGGAAGACCGTCTTCAGAGTACAAACGTGGTGGTTTGAGTGCCAAGGATAACTTGTCTGGACACCAGTTTTGTGTGGCGGCATATTGAAGGAACGAACGCAAATGGCTGATGTATTCGGCCAATGTCTTACGACTGATGTTCCATTCCCTATGGATACTTGTAAGGAACATATCAATATGCTCTGGTTGCATAGTGGACAACTCTGGATGCATTTGACCAAGGACGGGTAACATACAACATAGAACCTTACGTTTTCCTTTAATGGTATGTTTTGAATAGTTTTTTTCGTCAGAAAGAAAACGTAGATATTCTTCTGCATATTCATTAAAACAAAAAGAAGTGCTCTTGGAGACTTGTATGCCTAAAAAATCAAGCCAACTCATGGCTACTCTTGTAAATATCCCTTTTCGGTATATTACGTTTGAATCCGATTGTTTACCTCCACGTGCGTATTTTTCTGCGCCTAAGATGATTTCTTTTTTTGAAAAAGAAATTTGAGTACATACGGATAAATTCTGAACAACACGAAGTTGGACATAAGCCATCAGCCTGAGATAATTGTCTGAATATCCCAAATTGCGACTATGTTTTAGAAAAGCTTCCCTTTCTGCAAGCATTGGGGCTGATGCCATTTTTGCACGTGACTGACGTCGAGGAAACAAGCTGTTTAAAACAGGGGCTTCCATAAGCCCGTCAAGATTAGACAAGCCAATAAAGCGTATCCATTTCATTGCCGTTCTGATTATATGTTTTTCAGAAGTGATTCCAAGTTGATTGTCCTGACAAAAACATTTAATGGATGCAGAAACGGTCTCAAATACGAGAGGCTTGTTGTCGATTGGGAGAATACAAACTATTCTTAACAGGAATAGTGATGTTTTCTTTAGATAATCGTCTTTGTACCCCTTGCTTCTGAGGTATTCAAGATATGATTCCCTTTCAGATAGCATCGGAGCTTCAAGATACTCTTGATGACGATTCTTGTCTTTGATAAGTTCCGTAATTATCATAAGCACAGTTTTAAAAAATTAATAATAAAGCATAGGTAGACATCCTAAAATATGTTACCCAAAAAACACACAACTAACTGTTCGCAAGTTAAATACAATTATTATACAACATAAATTGAAAGCTAACATATGG
>NZ_JAMOKT010000130.1:0-4000 GCF_023656795.1 Parabacteroides caeci | reverse complement strand
CGCATTTACAAGAGCTGTTTAATAAGACTAATTTCAATGATGTCAAAGAACAATTTAATCCCCTTATTCCGGGATTATTTGATTAATTAATAACTCGTCCCGATTTTAACGGGACACTAGTGACATACTAAATAGAGTTTATACAGAATAAGGAACAGGGCAATTGAAAATCAGAGTCCTAAAACCTTATTCGATATATTGTTTAATGTAAAAAAACAAATCATCTACAACAAAACACCCTCTATCTACCACTATCCCCTACTTTTCAACCACCAAATACAACCGCCCCCTGCTCGCCAGGTGCGTCATTACCCCTACTTTCTTCAGGAAACGACCAAAGACAGACACTTTACTCATCGGTAGTTTCACACCGCTCTTCTTTTGTAGCGAAAGGTAAATTTCTCCGGCTGATGCTTTTATACCCTCCTCTTTATGCTGAGAAGGACGATAATATTGGAAAAATAAATCTTCGTACAATGGACGCTGTTGAAACTCTTCATTCGCCTGCATCTGCAACGCCTCTTCTTCGTGGGTCAGCCAGTAACGTTCGTTGTTATTCAATGCGGCAACCGCCTGCGCGTAGAGTTGTGCATACTCAACCGGCTGCGCATTGTCTATCATCCCCTTCACCTCAATGCAGATGAAACGGCGGCTGCCGGAAGGATCGCCCAGGAGATCCGTATGGTTGCTCGTGGCGATGAACGAAGCATAACGCTTCACCGCCTCCACCTGCGTAGCATAGGGTTTACGCAGATTCACGACCGGCTTCTGCAACAGATGTTTCAGGAAGCCTTGATGCTTGACACTCACCTGGTCAAACTCGTCGATGTTGATCAACCCAAAGCGAGTAATATATAATTCGGCATCCCGCTTTTTACTGAAGTCGATACTGTCTGCATAATACCGGTTCAACTCCGGTGGCAAAAGGTTGAAACAGAAAGTGGACTTCCCGCACCCTTGTCCGCCCACCAACAAAGGAGAGAGGCTGTTGCCATGCTGTTTGTCGCGTCCCTGCCAATGCGCCACCATAGAGAGAAACCAGGTGTAAAACAACTGTTCCCACCGCACGTTATCGCATGGGATGCGGGCAGCCAACGGGCGGATACGATCTTTGCCATCCCACGCTGGTAAATGGGCCAGGTAATCTTCGATAGGCGCATAATCCGGAACACGGTCTGAAAAGACAAAACGCCGCACATCCCTGTCCCACAACTGCAAACCCTCCTTTTGAGCATTCAGGGCGACACTGTTCAACACACGGTCTGTCACCGGACGATAGTTGAAACAAAATGTGTTTTTCTCCCGATATTCCGGACCACCGGACATCAGGTTGTAACGGAAATCATAGCGACGGTTCATAAATTCCTCCATTTTCAATGCCTGTAACTGTTCGGGTTTGCAAAGAGGCGTACTTCCAAAATCCGAACCGGGAGCCAACCGGTAGGCATCGCCCAATGTCTCGCGGATCTCCACTTCCGAAATCAACTCTCCCCAATAAAGTTGCGTCCACTTCACACAATCCTCCAGCTCCACCCCGGCTGCAAAACAAAGTCTGCCAAGCGTGACCAACATCGGTTTAAAATCGACCTTCCGATCCAAATTCCCATGTGCTTCCAACGTCTGCTGCAAAGCAAATTCATATTGAATGGCGACATAACGATATTGCTCGTAAAGCGTCTGCCCGACACTCTCGACCGGCATCCGTTTCTCAAACTGTTCCTGATAGGCACTCTCTTCAGGCATGGCGGTTGGTTGCTCCAAATGGATGGCTAGCGCATCGGGATTGTAGTACACATCGGCATCAAAACTAAGCCGACAGCTCACCTCCAACGACGGGCGGTTCAACTCGATAGGATAAGAAAGGCGCGGTTCATACGTTTTGAGAGCATGCCGGTAAGCATGCGCATGAAAAATCTCGGCATCGGTCCGCGTGCGGGGAAGCGACCCGTCGGGATAGGTATACCCCACCACAAACTTCACACTCCGCCCACTGGAACCGATCATAGCAAACAAAGTCTGCGGATATTCAATGATTTTCCGTTTCAACACCAACGCTTCGTCCATGCTCTTCAACCGATTGATTTCCAACAATACCCAACCGTTATACTCCTTCAACTCCCCTTTCCGGAAAACACCGACAAAAAGCAACTGGGGTAATTTACGGGTAAACGAGTAACGTCTATTGGGATAAGCCCGCTTCAGCTTTTCACGAAAATGTTCAACTTTATCTCTCGTCTGCCCATCCTTTACCCATGCTACAACATCATCCATGCCCATCGCCCGTTGCGCAACATGATTCCGATAAAGAGTCTGCTTGGTTATCTTCATTTTATACGCTGTTTAAATGTTTTACTTACTGATACAAATTTGTTTTTCTGCCTAAAAAACTTTTGTTTTATACCTAGAAAACAAAAGTTTTCCGCTAAAGAAACTTTTGTTTCTTCGGCAAGAAACTAAAGTTTCCCTCCGAGTGAACCTTTTACACATACCTATCCCTTGGTCCATTGGTAGCCGGTCTGCCAAGAATCAAAAGCCGGTTCTTCCTCCACCCCGTTACTAAGAAAAACCTGCCGGATATAGCGTTGGTCTTCCGGCGAGAAAAGCCTTTCTCTGCGCTTAAACTGATAAAACTTATTCTTACCGTATGTTGACAACAAACGTTGCTTAATGTTCTTCGCTGTCTGATAGGGAATCCGGTCTAATAGGTGGTCCATGCCGACGGCATATTGCACAGGGGTATCCGCCATAAATCCCCTACAATCTCCTTCAGGATTAATACATCCCGGATTCACGATGGATACAGACCACTGCGTATCGGGGATAAAACGGACAATTTGATGCCGCAAGCACTGGTTCGCCAGCTTGCAGTTCCCGTTAAAACAATGCACAAAACCGGTCGGAACCATTGCATAATCAAGTTTTTCTATCATATCGTTTACTTTTTGAATCTTCTTCAAATATAACATATATTTCCGTCAAAAGGAAATATAAAAAGATAAAAAACAATAATATCGTGGTAGATACAGCAGGATAATTGTAGATACATTTTATCTACAATTATTATGAAACGTCTTAATTTACAAAGGCTATCAATCATAATTGTAGATATTGTAGAAAAAAAAGATAAAAAAACAATGGGGAGATACGCATATGGTGCATACCTCCCCATTTTCTGCAAAGAACAAATAAATTGCGAGACAGTCAGCAGCTTACGCTACCACGCCAGACAAAAGTGTAGCGGTTGGATGCTGATTCCACTTTGGTACCATCGATATACTGTACATCCAAACTGACATAGCCGGATTCCTGTAACAGCAGAACAATGGCTGAAAACAACGATTTTATGTGTTCCTTTAAACGTTTGCCGCGGAAATCATTGATCGTGCGGAAATCGGGAGTACTATTACCAGACAACCACATGAAGTGAATATTCTCCTGCAAGGCCTTTTCTATTTTGCGACAAGAATAGATATTGTTCAGGTATGCATAAAACAGAACTTTGAGCATCATACGGGGATGGCAGCTGCTGGTACCTCCACCTTTATATGCCCAGAGCAGACAACTAATATCCAAGGTGTCTACAACACTGTTTACAACACGAACGGGATGATTGGGAGCTATCTTTTCCGATAAGCTGGTCGGAAAAAGTACATTTTGGTTGGATGTTAACTCTTTAAATACTATCTTAGCCATTGCTATAATGTTTGGTTTTTGCAACGGTAAGATAATACTTTTTACCGAAATAAACAATAGCAAAAGGGGCTATCCGACTTTTTGGACAGCCCCTTTAATTCTAATAATTTATTCAATCTAATATGACCGGATCTATAACGTTAAATCATAGATTATGTGTCTATTTGTGAAGAAAAAGACGTATCTTTGTATCAAAATCAAATAAGCATAACAATGGAACCATCTATATACAGTTTTTCACTTTGTGCCGCACTGCCGTTGATGTTATTCTTCGGCTTTTATTTTTTGTTTGCAAAGACTCCTGAAA
>NZ_JAMOKT010000013.1:0-129693 GCF_023656795.1 Parabacteroides caeci | reverse complement strand
GTTCTGGTCGGGATGTGCTTCTGCAATGAAACGAGGATTGGAAATTCTCGGTATCGGCATTATCGACATTGATAGTCGGGATTGTATGATGCTACGTGCGGAACAGACACCGGACAAGGCGTATCTGGAAAAGCAAGGCGAAGATTACAACCTTGTGGACTGGTATCTTGACGTGCTCCGCAAATACAAGGACAAGTTGCTCGGCATAACACGTTATGTCGTTGCAGATGCATGGTTCTCAAAGGCAAAGTTCGTGGGTGAAGCCTGTCTGCTGGGATTCCATGTCATCAGCCGCCTGCGTGATGATGCCGCCTTGTGGTATTCACATAACGGTGTCCGCACAGGCAAACGGGGACGACCGCGTGTCAAAGGCGAGAAGATTGATTTTGAGAAACTCGACCTTCAGCATTGCGAGATTCTCGACATTGAAGGAGGAAGGGCTTACTCAGTCAAGGCCTATTCAAAAGCAATGAAACGCAACATCAAAGTCGTGGTTCATTATCCAGAATCAGGAGGACATAAAATCTATTTCTCCACCGATCTTGACATGTCGGACAAAGACATCATCGAATACTACCGTACACGATTCCAGATTGAGTTTTGCTTTCGGGATTCCAAGCAGTTTACCGGACTCAATGATTGTCAGGCAAGAGACTTGAGGAAACTCGACTTCACTTTCAATGCTTCACTGGCCTCGGTAAACATCGCAAAGGTCATGCGGCAACGATACTATCCGTCGCTTTCCATCGGACTGCTAAAGGCCTATCTGAGTAATATTTATATGCTCAAAAGAATTTTTAGCAAGTCCGGTCTGAAACCGAACAGAACTTTTAATACTAAACTTATCAAAGAACTCTTTGGCATAGTGGCAGAAGCCGCTTAGCCGATATGTTGAATTTTTAACGGACTATTAAAGAAAAAGAAGTATTATTTAATGGCACTGGCGAGCTTGCTGATGGCCGTTTGCAGTGAAGATATGGAAACGTCCGGTCCGGACGAGGGAAACGGCGGGAAAGACGGCAGGGAACTGACCTTCCTGTTTTCGGGAACAGCACGGGGTTACGTCCCTTACACAAAAGCTGAGGGAGGCATTGCCTCGAATGCGGAAAACGAGTTGAGTACGCTTGATATTTATGTGTTCGGTGAGGACTCGCTGAGTAGCGCGGATCCCAAACCGGTTGTATTGGAAGAAATCCTGCGAAGTGGTGCGGACGCTGCTGTTGCAGCCAATACATTTGCGCTGACGACTTCGGGGAAAGATAACCTGGTGACTATTTCCGTCGGGGAGGAAAAGAAATTTTATTTTGTAGCGAATGCACGCGGCCAACTGTCTTTGGCTGATGTGCAACTGCATAAGACAGACACGGCTTCGTTTAAGGAAAAACTCGGTAACTCGCAGAAAGACCTGATAGCCTGCCCGATGTTGATGAGCGGAAGTTGCTCAACAGATCGCATTGAGTAATGCTCCCGGACAGGGCCCGTTGTTTGCCGGTAGTGAGTGGGACGCTGCCGAGCGGGTATAATTGCCGTTGATCGACTTCTCGACAGTGAGTGGTTCGAATGCCGGGGTTGCTCCGGGTGTGTTCTATCTGTATCCTACGAATAAGACAACGGAAGAGATTAAATTCAATCTGATCGGTCATAGTTCGAGTAGTGAGGATACACAGGTTGTTCCGGTTAAGTTCTTTGATATACAGGGTGCTTCGGTCAGTATTCAGGCCAATCACCGGTATACGGTGCAGGTCGACCCGGCAGGTCGGGGCAGTTTGACTGCCACATTGAAAGTCGAAGACTGGCTTGTGGGCGATACGATGGATGTTCAGACGGATTGGGGAACGATTGGGCTGAGTTGTGAGGATGCCCTTTAAAGATAATAGGCTTACATTCGAGGCGGAAAAGGCGGCGGATGCGGACATTCCAATTACATTGTCTGTCGCTTGTGATGGTGTGTGGGAATTGGAAAAAGACGGAACTCTGGATTGGCTGGAAGCAAAAGTCGTTACAGGTGAGGGCGGAGTCACTAATTCATTTACCGTTCAAATACTTACAACTAATTATTCAGCCGAACAGCGTCAGGGTGTTATAACCGTTGTAAATAAAAATCAACCGTCTGTTCGTCAGTCGTTAATTGTCGTTCAGAAAGGAAATGAACAGGCTGCAATCACATTCTCAGCCGACCTTTCGTCGATTGGGGGAGCCTCGCTGATTGGGAATGTCTTGAAGATGCCGGCAAGCCAAAAGGAAGCTATAACGGTTCAGGTTGCGACCGGTATTTCCGATTGGAAGCTAAAGGGCGGTTCATATACGGGACTGGCTGTAAGTAAAACCGAAGTTGGACTTTCTATTACTCCAACGGAAAACAAAAGTACAAACAGCCGTACAAATACAATTACGCTAACAGACGGGAGGAGTTGTATTTAAAAGGGGAGACTTCCGATAAAAAACATCGCTTTCAACGAAAGTGGTTTCTGAAGTAGTGGTCACCGTATGTAATATCATCGAATTGTCTAATCATTATAAATAAGAAGCAGATATGGCTACAGTAAAATTTGGATATACACCAACCCATCCCGGAGAAGTGCTTAAGGATGAAATAGAATACCGTAAAATTTCACAGCGGCAACTGGCACAACAGATAGGTATACCCTACAAAGCTCTAAATGACCTGTTGAATGGGCGACGTTCGTTGACCACTGCGACAGCTATGATGCTAGAAGCGGCGCTGGACATCCCTGCTGATTCACTGATGCGCTTGCAACTGAAATATAATATGCAGCAAGCTAGTAACGATCAAACGTTTATGGAGCGTCTAAACCAAATACGTAAGTTTGTCGCTTTGTTGTAAGGCGGTATTTGTATGAGAGAAATATAAATAAAACAGCCGCAAATTTCAGGACAAGAGATTTGCGGCTGTTTTATATATTGATCAGAAATGATTAATTCTGTTCTTTCAGGATTACATCGTGTGCACCACCTTCTACGATACTTGTAGAAGAGACCAGTGTGATCTTGGCATTTTTCTGTAAATCAGGAATTGTGATGGCTCCGCAGCTACACATAGTAGCTTTGATTTTACCTAATGTCAGATTGAGGTTGTCTTTCATTTTTCCTGCATAAGGCACGTAGCTGTCTACTCCTTCTTCAAACTTCAGTGAAGCGGTGCCTCCCATATCGTAGCGTTGCCAGTTCTGGGCACGGTTTGAACCTTCACCCCAGTATTCTTTTACGAAATTATTGCCGATGCGCAGTTTCTTTGTAGGAGACTCGTCGAAACGGGCGAAATAACGTCCCATCATCAGGAAGTCGGCACCCATTGCCAGGGCAAGTACCATATGGTAGTCATGTACCAGGCCGCCGTCGCTACAGATAGGAACATAAATACCGGTCTGTTCTTTATATTCGTCACGCGCCTGGGCGACATCGATCAGGGCAGTAGCCTGTCCGCGGCCGATACCTTTCTGTTCACGGGTAATACAGATAGAACCGCCACCGATACCAACTTTGATGAAATCGGCTCCGGCTTTTACCAGATATAAGAAACCTTCTCTGTCTACCACGTTTCCGGCACCAACCTTAACTTTATCGCCATATTCTTTTTTGATCCATTGCAATGTTTCGCATTGCCATTCGGAGTAACCGTCGGAAGAGTCGATACATAATACATCTACACCGGCTTCAACCAATGCGGGGACACGCTCCATATAGTCGCGGGTATTGATACCGGCACCAACCAGCAACTTCTTATCTGCACCGGAAAGTTCGTTCGGGTTTTCGCGGTGGTTGTCATAATCCTTGCGGAATACGAAATAAGCCAGATTCTGGTCTTTGTCTATGATAGGAAGTGTATTCAGTTTATGATCCCAGATAATCTGGTTGGCTTCTTTCAACGAGATGCCGACTTCACCGACGATCAGTTTGGAGAAAGGAGTCATGAACTCTTTTACTTTGGTGGAAAGATCGTCTTTTTCGGCCCGATAGTCTCGGCTGGTAACCAATCCCAGCAGTTTACCGTTAGGAGTTCCGTCGTCGGTAATACCGATGGTGGAATGTTCTGTCTGATTAACCAGGTCGATAACGTCGGCCAACGTGTTTTCGGGAGTCAGGTTAGAGTCGCTGGTGACAAAACCTGCTTTGAACTTTTTCACTCTTCTGACCATCTCTGCCTGGCTGGCGATTGGCTGTGAACCGAAAATGAATGAAAGACCACCGTTACGGGCTAGTTCGATAGCCAGCTCAGGACCGGATACCGATTGCATGATTGCCGAAACAAACGGGATATTTAATTCAATAGGAGACTTCTCGCCGACATTGTGTTTGACAAGTGATGTTTTCAGTGAAACATTTGTGGGCACACATTGTTTGGTGGTCAAACCGGGAATAAGCAGGTATTCTCCGAAGGTTCTAGATACATCGTTTAAGTAAACTGCCATATGATTAATATTTACAGGATGAATTTTTGTGCAAAAGTACTGAATTCTGTTCAGATATGTTTTCATTTAGGTGCATTTTTCATACTAATTAAAGGACTATTGTCTGAGGAAGGGAGGCATCGGAACTTTTTCAGCGGATGGAATGTTATATATGTGAATTAAGGAGGAGGAATATTTTATGAAAATGGTAGTAGATAAGGCGAACTCTCGTGGATATGCAAATCATGGTTGGCTTAAAACATATCATACATTTAGTTTTGCAAATTATTACAATCCCAAAAGGGTACATTTCGGGATGTTGCGTGTGTTGAACGATGACACGGTTGCTCCGAGCGAAGGCTTTGACACACATCCGCATAAGAATATGGAAGTGATATCCATACCGCTGAATGGCTATCTGCGTCATGGCGACAGTATACAGAACAGTGAGACCATTACCCCGGGTGATATCCAAGTGATGAGTGCCGGTACAGGTATTTTCCACAGTGAATTTAATGACAGTGCCGAACGGCAGCTTGAATTTTTGCAGATATGGGTTTTCCCTCGTGAGGAAAATACAAAACCGAAGTATAATAATTATGATGTACGTTCTTTACTGAAGAAGAATGAGTTGTCGTTGATCCTTTCGCCTGACGGTGAAACACCGGCTGCGATCAACCAGGATGCCTGGTTCTCGATAGGTGAACTGGATGCGGGGCAGATCAAGGAGTATAAACTTCATAAGAAGGGTACAGGCGTTTATCTTTTCGTTATCGAAGGAGAAGTGGAAGTGAATAACACAGTGCTTTCCAAACGCGATGGTGCCGGTTTTTATGAAACTGACAGTATTACGATAGAAGTGCTGAAAAATTCGCGGATCTTATTGATGGAAGTTCCGATGAATTGATAGTATCTGATCTTTTGGGTGAATATAAATCTGAAAGAGTCTGAAGGAGGTATGTCAGGAATGGCACACCTCCTTCTATTTTTTTAGTAGTCCCTGTCAGACAGAAAATCGATCATCCGCAGGATGGCCCTGCTACAGGCCGGACAGAAGGGGGCATAATCACGCATCATACAATGGTCCATCGGGCGATAGATACCTTTGGATATGTAACCGCCTCCTTCAAATACACCGGGTTTGTCTTTATGCGCATCGTCCAGTGGGGTGGGTACCGGAGTTTTGGCAGGCAAAAGGTCTTTCCATTTGCTGTCGAAATCGACCAATGTGGTGATATTGGGCTCCCAGGGTTCGTATTTCAGATTGTAGAAATCCTGATAGGCGACTTCGGAGGAAAAATACTCGTCGGCCAGTCCGGCAAAGCTGTGTCCGAATTCATGAACGAAAACATGCTGTGTCCGCTCATTATCGGCTGTTCCCATGGCGTAGAAGTTGTACATGCCTCCCCCTCCGTAGGTGTCGGTGTTGACCAACAGGAATATAGCATCGCAGGGAACATTCCAGACTGCGTCGCGGATGGATTTCATATCCGGTGTTGTCAGGTAACGGTCTACGCCGAACGTATAATATCCTGAATTTAAGGCGGTGTTCTTATAGATGCCTTTTCCGGAGATGTCTGTTCCCCGGTCTTCCGAAATCAGGTTGACAGCCCATACATTAAAATCTTCCCGTTGTGTTGTGTACGGAGGTGTCTGGAACAACGATTCCGTGAATTTTTTAGCATCGGCAACGAATTTTTCCTGATCGTCAGCCGTATATCCTTCTGCAATAAAAACCAGGTCGACCTTCTCACTGGAGTCTCCCTTGTATTGGATTTGTGTGACTTTGTTGTCCTTGAGTTTTCCGCGATCGATAAAAATGCTGGCCGGGTCGATATCCATTTTCAACAGGGGATGGAATTGCATGTCCGCCTTGTCGCGGGCTGTGATCTCAACTGTTACGGTTGCTTTCGGATAGGGAACCGAGATGCTGTTTGTCCATGCTTGTGTTTCGGTCTTGGCTTGTTCTGTGCTGCGCCACTCTTCAAAAAGCGTATTGAATCCGCGTGAATAGATTAGTTCGTTATTTGATTTGTCGTATATGTTGACGTAGTAACCTCCGTAATTGAATTTGTCAATCAGGTTTTTTACCGGGCCTCCCCATACGGGTTCTTCCCGCAACTGTTGGATAGCGGCTGCCTGAAATTGGGAATTGCCGCTTAAAGCAAAGTCGATCCGTAAACTTTTTTTGGTGAAGTGTTTGTCAAAGTCGCTTTGCGCCAGGCAAGCAAGGCTGCAAAGGCATGTTATCAGAAGCAAGGAAATTTTTGTTTTCATCTTTTGGTGCTTTATTCGGTGTGATTTATACGCGCAAATATACTATTTTTGTAGATTTGCCACTCTAAAATGTGAAAGATATGTTTACGGAAATAAGAAGAAAAGACAGAATACTCGAGAACGAACCGGCCGTCCGGTTGCTGGAAGGCGGAGAGTATGGATTTCTAGCTATGGCAGGTGTGAATGGGTTCGGTTACGGCATACCGATCAGTTATGTGCTGGATAACGACGGGCATATCTATTTTCATTGTGCGCAGGAAGGATATAAACTGGAATGTTTGAAACTGAATCCGAAAGTGAGCTTTTGCGTGGTGGGGGAAACGCGGGTTATTCCGCAGCAATTCTCTACAGCCTATGAGTCGGCGATAGCTTTCGGTACAATCCGGATGGATCTGCCGGAAGAAGAGAGGTTGTTGGCTTTGCGCCTGCTGACAAAGAAATATTCTCCCGATTTTGAAGAATTAGGAGAGAAATATATTGCAAAGTCTTTTCACCGGACCAACATCCTGCGGTTGGATATTGAACATATTTCCGGAAAATGTAAACGGATTAAATAAGAAACGTATATAAATAATTAATCCCGGGAAAAAATCCCGGGATTAACCCTCTCTTAGTTATGACGGGACTTTCTTGTGCCATTTCTCTTGGCAAATCCCTTATCGCCTTTTTCCTTTTGACTAATTATATCCCTATATTTTATAACATTACCATGATCATGTAACAAAGTTCGTTTATTCGTTTTACCTTGCCAAACTTATCTGATGGATAATATTTATGAGCTGATAGACTTTGTTTATAACAGGTGGTATTTTGTTTTTAATAAATTATTTTGGTTTAATATAGTCTTTGATTTATAAAGTTTGCTTTTCTTTGTAAAATGATTCAAATCTAAATTGTGATGGGAAACTCATTAGTCGAACAGCAGCTGATAACAAATTTCTTTGTTTACTATCCCAAGGGAGGAGCCTTATACGATAGTGATGGTTTGTTGATTGCTTTAAATAAGGCAATGTGTGAAAAGTTTGCTATAACAGATTTATCAGACTTCCTTTTGAGTAATTTGTTTGAAACGACTTTTCTTTCAGATATGCAAAAGACTTATTTGCGGAATGGGAGTGTGGTCAGCCATAACCTGCCGGTCGGGTTTTCTATTATTCCCGGATTCAGTGAGGATGGAAAGATTATAGGTTACACCTTATTGCTGACCGATCCGAGTCCTAAAGAATGGGATGTTACGATGTATGACCAGAAGATGCGGGAGTTGACCGATATTTCAGAGAAGGTCGCAGAAGCTGTTCCCGACACCATCCTGTTGGTAAATGACAAACTCATTGTAGAGCGGATCATCGCCTATGCTGCCGAAACCTGCATTACCCCCGAAGCTGTCAATCGACGGATTGACGATTTACCCGGTTTTATCTATCCGGATGAAACAAAGAGGAATATGGCGATAGTTGTACAGAAATGCCTGGATACATCGGAAGTTATTAATCTGGATATCTCGATACCCGGTCACAATGCTCCTATTGTCTATTTTAAGTTACGGATGGTACCGTTGCATCATAAATATGTGGTGATTTATATCCGTAACGTATCTGAAGAAGTGGAACGGGAAAAGGAGAACAAAACATTGAGCGGTAAATTGTCAGAGAGCCGGACCATGATGGAACTGGCTTTGAAGAATAGCCATATCACGACTTATTCTTTTAACTTCCATCGTTTTCAGACTTGCGACAAGGAGCATTGTAACCATTGTTTCCAGTTTTACGGAGCCAACAATTACCTGTTGGAAAGAAACAAATATATCTGCCGGGCCTTGTCTAATCTGCGTCACCCGGATGACAGGGAAGACTTTTTCTTGTTATTCAATGAGATAAGGAATAAAAAGCTGCCCGAGTTTGCCGTTAATTTCCGTTTGAAAAATGATGAGGGCGAATATCGGAGCTATGAGGTAATAGGGAGGGCCCTGGAGTATAATGATGACGGTCAGGTTAATCTTATTGTGGGATGCATGGTGGATAACCAGAAATATATAGAATATGAGCGTACCCTGATAGATGCAAAGGAGAAGGCAGAGAATGCCGATCAGCTGAAATCTGCCTTTCTGGCAAATATGACACATGAAATCCGCACTCCGCTGAATGCCATAGTCGGTTTTTCGGACCTGTTATCTATAGAGACGGACCCGGAACTGAGAGAAACGTACATAAGCCTTATAAAATCGAACAATGAGTTGTTGCTGCGGCTGATAAACGATGTGCTGGATATTTCAAAGATAGAATCAGGGATGGTGTCTTTCGCTTATACAGACGTGTATCTGCCTTCTGCTATGCGAGATATGTACAATGTCATGCAACTCAGGATGCCGGAAAATGTGGAATTGGTCCTGGATCCGTGTCCTGATATTATGATCCGGACGGATAATAACAGAATGGTGCAGATTCTTAGTAATTTACTGACGAATGCTATAAAGCATACCTCTTGCGGCTCTATCCGTTTTGGGTATACCTTGGAAGGGGATCGTGTTCATTTTTATGTATCAGATACCGGTAAAGGTATTCCGGAGAAGGAGCTGGATCATATTTTCGGCCGTTTCGTACAACTAAAAGGGGCTTATAACGGTATAGGACTGGGACTGGCTATCAGTAAAGGACTGGTGAATAAGATGGGGGGCGAAATTTCCATTTCATCCAAAGTCGGGGAAGGATCTACTTTCCGTTTCACACTGCCTTTGGCTAACATTCTTTCATAAACTCCGTCGGTGTTTTTCCGTACTGTTTCTGGAAGCAGGTGGAGAAATAGGCCGGAGAGGAGAAACCTGTCCGGAATGCAATTTCGTTGATTCGGTTTTCCCCGTTTTTCATTAGCAGGACCGCTTGTTTCAGCCGTGCGATCTTAATGAATTCGACTGGAGATAAACCTGACAGACCTTTTACTTTCCTGTACAGGCTGGAGGTACTCATGCCCATTTCTGTTGCCAGCATTTCAACGTTCAGCGCATCGTTAGTGATATGTTCTTCCAGGTATGCGTTGAGTTTCCGGAGGAAAAGATCATCGACTGTAGAAACGGCCAGGCTGGTTGCCGGCGTGGAAGGTGTTTCCTTGTATGTTCTGGTCAGTACTTCCCGGCTTTTCAGCAGGTTTGCGACCTGGGCAACAAGCAACTCTATCGAAAACGGCTTTTCCATATAAGCATCGGCTCCGTTGTTCAGTCCTTTTAACCTGGATTGCAGATTATGCTGGGCTGTCAGCAGGATAAAAGGAATATGGCTGTAATTGACATCATTCTTTACTACGTTGCATAGTTCGAAACCATCCATAACAGGCATCATGACATCGCTGAGGATCAGGCTTATCGACTGGTCTTTCAGGATACAGATTGCTTCTTTTCCGTTGGCGGCTTCCCGGATGCGGTATGTTTCTGCCAGTTCTCTGGCGATAAATCGCCGCATATCTTCCTGGTCTTCTACGATCAGGATAATAGGCTTATCATCATTCTGATCGTCGTTGTTTTCCGTAATGGCGTCTTCCGTATTTTTTCCGGTTGTCAGCAGGTAGCAGTCTTCCTGTTCTTTGGGCAGAGTCAGGATAAACCGGTTCATTCTTTCCGGAGTCTGTGTGTAGTTCAGGGAACCTTTATGAAATTCGGCTAACGAACGTGCCAAAGAGAGGCCGATGCCGCTTCCCTGCTGGTGTTCTGTCTCTTTCAGGCGGTAGAAAGGGGTGAAGATGTTTTCTATTTCGCTGTCAGGGATCAGCATACCGTCGTTGGTAACGGATATGATAAATTCATTCCCGTCTTCCTGTCTCTGTAATTGCAGGGAGATATATTTGTCCGAGTATTTTATAGCATTGGTCAGCAAGTTGTTCATGATCTTGGAAAAAGCCTCCCGGTCGATGAAAGCATAGAATGATTCGTCGGGAATATCACAGGTGAATCTTTTATTCTCCTGTTCTATGACTGGCAGGAACGGTTGCAGAATAGTATGGAGCCAGAGCGTTACGTCTGTGTGTACATAATTCAGTCTGAATCCCCGGCTTTCCGTTTTCCGGAAATCGAGCAACTGGTTACTCAGGTTCAATAACTGCTGTGTGTTTTTCTCTATGATTTGCAGGTTCTCCCTGGTAGATGGATTGCCGTCTTTCGATTTGATGATCTTTTCCAAAGGGGCCTTGATAAGGGTAAGCGGGGTACGTATCTCATGGGTGATAAAGGTGAAGAACTGTATTTTTGCATCATATAGTTCTTTTTCTTTTTTGCTTTCAAACAAGTCCTGGTTTATACGGTGTTTTTCCTCTAGTTTGGCCTTTTTATAATTGTAGAAGAGGACTATACAAATACAAATAATCACGATATAGACAAAAAATGCCCATCCGGTAGCCCAGAAGGGAGGTGTGATAATGATCTGTAACGATTGTTCGTTGTCCTGCCATAAGCCACTGCTGTTGGTTGATTTCACTTTGAATGTGTATTCACCCGGGGAAAGATTGGCAAAAGTTACATTTTTATTCTGGTCCATATAGTTCCAGTCTTTATCCACCCCTTCCAGCTTGTACGCATACCGGATGGCATCCGGAGAGGTATAGCTGAGAGCTACATACGACAAGGTAAATGTGGAGGCATTATAGGGCAACTTTAAAACTTTCGTGTCTTCGATGGAGGAAGTAGGAAGGTTATATTTGTTTTCTTCATTGTCCGGGAGATTGATCCCGGTGATATACATGGGAGGCATAAATGTGTCTTCTTTGAATTGGGACGGGTTGAATGACAGCATTCCGTTGATGGTTCCCATATAGATTGTCCCGTCGGGTGCCTGATAGGAAGAGCTGTAGTTGAATTGTGTTTCATGCAGCCCATCGGTATACGTATAAGTCCGCATCGCATAGGTCTCCGGATTGAATCTGACCAGGCCGTTTGCCGTAGATAACCAGAAATTATGTGAATCGTCTTCAACGATCCTGTAAACGATATTGCTGGGCAGTCCGTTGTCAGTGGTGATCCGGTTAAAAGACTGTGTCTCTTCGTTGAAAAGGGAGAGGCCGCTTACTGTGGTAACCCAAATCCGGCCTTTTGAATCTTCGAATACGGAGGTCGTATTGTTATTGCCGATGCTTTCGGATTTATTACTGTCGGACCGGTATTGCTCTACTTTGTTTTCTTTGCGGAGGTAATGGTAAATACCGTTGGAGGTTGCCACCCATATATCGCCCCGGCTGTCCTGGTATATTTGCCTGATAAGAGCGTAAATATTATTCCAGGGGCTGAAACTTTCCGTTTGTTTATTGTAAATCATTAAGCCGTTGGATGTACCCACCAGAAACTCATTTTCGCGTGTCTTATAGAAACAAAGGATAAAATTACTGTTGAGGTTTGTTTGGCTGTTTTCCCGTGAATAATGTTTGATGATCTTGCCAGAGGGAATGTCCAGCACATCGATCCCTTTGTTGAATGTCCCGACCCATAGCTGGTTATCGACAGCCAGTAACCCGTGAATATTGGTTGCCGATAGCGGATGGCCGGGATTATTATATGAATAATTGGTGATCTCTCCGGTCCGGGGATTGTAGCAGTTGATCCCGTTATCCTCTGTTCCCAGCCATAGGTTGCCGTACCGGTCGGGCGTGATTTCGCGGATTGCGTTTCCGAGTAGCTGGGGATGTGTTTTGCCTCCGATAAAATAACTGAACCGGGTATACTCCTTTGGCAGGTAACTGATCCCTCCGAAAAAAGAGCCGGCCCATACACCTTCCTCACGGTCTTTGGTGAGCGAATAAACGGCGTTGTCGGCAATGGCGTATTCGTTTGTCAGAGATTTTCGTAGGTTTGTAATTGTTTGGTCCTGTGTGTTGTAAATGTAGATGCCTGATTCCGAAGCAATCCAGTAGATGGTAGTATTGTATGAAATGATGGCACGGACCTGTATTTCCGGGATTATTGTCACGACACGCTGATCCTGATATTTGTAAAGCAGAAGTCCGGCCTGGTTGGTGCCGCCCAGAATACCCAGGTCGGGAATCTGGCATATCGCTTGCAGGGCGATCTGGTTGCTGATCTGCGTTTCATTCAGGAATGGGATCTTCTGAAAGTTATCTGTCTCGGCCTTGTAGGTATATAGAGATTGCCTGTCAGAAAAAAGGGGTTTCCCGTCATTTGTCAGGGTAATAATAGCCGGATGGAAAAAATCTTCTGCCGGATAAGTTCGTGAACTGCTGTCTGCCGGATTATAGCGGACAATCCGGTTATAGTCGATAAACCAGAGATTCCGGTCTTTGTCTTCCGTACCGGCAAAAAATGATTCGGACTCATTTTGTCCGGACGATAACCGGAACGGATGGAATGTATCTGTCCTGTAATCGTAGTAACAGGTTCCTCTGGCTGTAAAAATCCATATCTTTTCGTCGGAACTTTCAAAAAGGTTGACGATACAATCGTTGGGCAGGCTGTTCGGGTTGTATGAATTGTGCCTGTATATTTTAAATGTATGTCCGTCGAAACGGTTCAATCCGTCTTCGGTACCAAACCACATGAATCCCCGCTGGTCCTGTAGGGAGCAATAAACCGTGTTATGCGATAATCCCTGCTTATTGTTGTAATGCCTGAAATGCGGATCGTTGGCATATCCGGGCAGGCAGAGCAACAATATAAATAAACAGGCGGCCAGCAGCGGTATTTTCTTCATATCGATTGATAATAGTGTTTCTCGAAGGCAAAGCTAATAAATAAATAAGAAAAATAAGCCAATTATGGTTGTTCTGAATGATATTTG
The DNA here is from genome assembly GCF_023656795.1 of Parabacteroides caeci. NCBI lineage: Bacteria > Pseudomonadati > Bacteroidota > Bacteroidia > Bacteroidales > Tannerellaceae > Parabacteroides > Parabacteroides caeci. Next base: position 116,240 of record NZ_JAMOKT010000013.1, on the reverse strand, counting down.
AAAGCATATGCCCGAAAATTGAAAGCCTTTATGCTTGAGAAAGAGTTTCTTTGCTCAAAAATAACGAATGGTAACTTTAATATCCGAGAACATGAAGAAAGCAGTATTGGTATGTTGTGCTTTGGCACTTACTGTATGTGCGCAGGCTCAGTGGAAGCCGGCAGGTGATAAGATCAAAACTAAATGGGCGGAACAGATCGACCCCCAAAACGTATTACCGGAATATCCCCGTCCGCAACTGGAACGTACGGACTGGGTAAATCTGAACGGTGAATGGGAATATGCCATTAAACCGAAAGGGGAGGTGGAACCGAACTCGTTTGACGGGAATATCCTGGTTCCCTTTGCAGTGGAATCTTCCTTGTCCGGTGTTCAGAAAGAAGTAGGAGAAAATAATGAATTGTGGTATAAGCGTTCATTCACTGTTCCGGCGAACTGGAAGAATAAAGATGTGGTACTTAATTTCGGTGCCGTAGACTGGAAAGCAGATGTGTTTATCAATGACATTCTGATTGGCTCTCATCAGGGTGGTTTTACTCCTTTTTCATTTAATATCACTCCTTATCTGACCGGAAAAAGTAATCAGAAACTGGTTGTACGTGTGTGGGATCCGAGCGATAGAGGCTATCAGCCACGCGGGAAACAGACCTCTAATCCGGAAGGCATCTGGTATACCCCTGTTACCGGAATCTGGCAGACTGTGTGGTTGGAGCCGGTAGCCACCAATCATATTACTTCGGTAAAGTCGATCCCGAATATTGATAACGGGACGATGAATGTAACGGTAGGTACTTCGCAGCCCTGCAATACGGCTGTTGTCGAAGTCAAGTTGCTGGATAAAGGACAGGTTGTTGCTTCGGCAAAAGGTATCCAGGGAAAAGAACTTCGCCTGGCTGTGCAGAACCCGACTCTTTGGGATACCTCCAATCCGTATCTGTATGATATGAAAGTATCGTTGACGAAAGATGGAAAAGTAGTGGATGACGTGAAGTCATATACGGCTTTCCGTAAAATATCATCCAAAAGGGATGCGAACGGGATTATGCGTATGCAGTTGAATAATAAAAATCTTTTCCAGTATGGTCCGTTGGATCAGGGCTGGTGGCCGGACGGATTATATACGGCTCCGACGGATGAGGCTTTGCTGTATGATATCGTTAAAACAAAAGACTGGGGTTTCAATATGATCCGTAAGCATGTGAAAGTGGAACCGGCCCGTTGGTATTATCATTGCGATAAGGAGGGTATGCTGGTTTGGCAGGATATGCCGAGCGGTGATATGGGGAATCAGTGGGCACCTCATACTTATAATGGCGGAACGGATAAAGAACGTTCTTCCGCATCGATTGCGAACTACTATCAGGAATGGAAAGAAATTATGGACTTATGTGTATCCCATCCGTCCGTTGTCGTATGGGTTCCTTTTAATGAGGCATGGGGACAGTTTGATACCGAAAAAGTGGCTGAATGGACAAAGAACTATGATCCTTCCCGCCTGGTAAATCCGGCCAGCGGAGGAAACCACCGGGCTTGTGGCGACATTCTCGACCTGCATAATTATCCGGGGCCGAGCATGTTCCTGTTTGACCCGCAACGGGTAACAGTGTTGGGTGAGTACGGTGGAATAGGTCTGCCATTGGAAAACCATTTGTGGTGGAATAAACGCAACTGGGGATATGTCCAGTTCAAGAACAGCGATGAAGTAACAGCCGAATATGTAAAATATGCCAACGAACTGAAAGAGATGGTTGACCGTGGTTTCTCCGCAGCCGTTTACACCCAAACGACAGATGTGGAAGGCGAAGTGAACGGCCTGATGACATACGACCGTAAAGAAATCAAGATAAACGAAGCTGCCGTGAAGAATGCCAACCAGGCGGTGATTAACCAATTGTCAAAGTAACCAGATAAATAATTATTTGTCCCTATATCTGTAAAATCGGGTATAGGGACATTTGTTATTATGTATTTATAATTATCTTTGTGGAAAATCAGATATATGATATGACACAAGCTAAACAGTACCCAAAACCGGAAGAGAAGTCAAAGAAGGTCTCTGAACCAGTTATTTCTCTTTATGAGTCAGTTTCTACGCAAAAGAATTTGACTTCAGCCATTACTGGCGAAGAATTGTTGAACCGTCTTCGCCCCAGGATAAAAGCCTTGTTTGATAAATGAAAGTCTTGTTCTTACCAGATGTGGAAGAATATTTGTTTGAGTTGATGGATATTCTTTATCAGAAGCAATATTTCAGTTATTATGATTCAGCGATATCTTATGTCGAAGATTTGGTAAATAATATACAGGATAGTTTATGTGTAGAATTAAAGAAAAAGGCTCCGGAGTACTTTTCCCGATATGGAAAGGATATGTATTATGTGAAATATAAAAAGAATCACAACACGCAGTGGTATGTATTTTTTACAATTCATGACGATGTCTGTTTAGTTCGTTATATTACTAATAATCATGTATGTTCCCAACACTTATAGAACCTTTATACAGTTTGAGAGTATCTTGTGTAAATCAATTAAAATAAGTACATTTGCCGGATAAATGAATATGATAATGAAATATAATACAGAAGAAAAGAAATTGGTTATGCCCGAATACGGACGCAATATCCAGAACATGGTTGATTATTGCGTTGCAATAGAGGACAGAGAAGAACGTAAACGTTGTGCCAATACGATAATCAACATCATGGGAAATATGTTTCCCCACCTGCGTGATGTAAACGATTTCAAACACATTTTGTGGGATCACCTGGCTATCATGGCAGATTTCAAGCTGGATATCGACTATCCTTACGAAATCGTGAAGAAGGAAAATTTATATGCCCGTCCTCCCCGTATCCCTTACAATAACAACCGTATCCGCTACCGCCATTACGGAAAGACATTGGAACTGATGATCCGTAAAGCAACGGAACTGGAAGCGGGAGTAGAGAAAGACCAGCTAATCAAACTGCTGGCTACCCAGATGAAGAAATCTTTCCTTACCTGGAATAAAGAGTCGGTCGACGACCGTAAGATATTCAAAGACCTTGACGAACTGTCAAGCGGAAAGATCGTTTTGGATGAAGAAGTTCATAAATTAGCAGAAAGCCGCGATATTCTGGCCCGGAATAATACTAACAAAAAGAATTATCCCCGTAAAAGCCGATGAGTTCGTTTGTTATAGAAGGTGGTTATAAATTATCCGGTGAGATCACTCCGCAAGGAGCCAAGAACGAGGCGCTGGAAGTGATCTGTGCCGTATTATTGACTTCGGAGAAAGTAACGATCCATAATGTTCCCGATATCCTGGACGTGAATAATCTTATCCAGCTATTTCGTGACATGCAGGTGAAAGTGGAACATCCTGCTGCTGATACCTATACTTTTCAGGCAGATGCCATCGACTTGGATTATCTGAATACGGAAGACTTTCTGCGTAAATGCGGGTCGTTGCGCGGTTCGGTGATGATCGTCGGTCCGCTGGTAGCCCGTTTCGGAAAGGCTTTGATCCCGAAACCGGGAGGTGACAAGATCGGACGCCGCCGCCTGGATACGCACTTTGTCGGTATCCAGAAGTTGGGTGCTTGTTTCAGCTATGATGCCGAACGCCAACTGTATGAAATCGAAGCCAAACGTTTGAAAGGTGCTTATATGCTCCTGGATGAGGCTTCAGTGACCGGTACTGCCAATATCCTGATGGCAGCCGTGCTGGCCGAGGGGACAACTATCATTTATAACGCAGCCTGCGAACCCTATTTGCAGCAATTATCGTCCATGCTTAACCAGATGGGTGCCCGCATATCGGGGGTAGGTTCTAATCTGCTCACCATCGAAGGTGTCGAGTCCCTGGGAGGAACTACCCATACCATTTTGCCGGATATGATCGAAGTCGGCAGTTTTATCGGTATGGCAGCCATGACCGCATCGGACATCACCATAAAAAATACCGGATATGACAAGCTGGGAATTATCCCTGAGTCGTTCCGCCGCTTAGGTATCACTGTCGAACAGATAGGTGATGATATCCATATTCCTACACATGATTCTTACGAAATAGATACCTTTATCGACGGTTCTATCATGACGATAGCCGATGCTCCCTGGCCGGGACTTACGCCTGACCTGCTGAGTGTCTTCCTGGTGGTTGCCACCCAGGCTGTCGGTAGTGTGCTGATCCATCAGAAGATGTTCGAAAGCCGCCTGTTCTTTGTGGATAAGCTGATCGACATGGGGGCGCAGATCATCCTTTGCGACCCGCACCGAGCTACGGTGATCGGTTTGGGTAACCGTTTCAAACTACGCGGTTCCAATATGGTATCTCCGGATATCCGTGCCGGTATCGCCCTGCTGATTGCGGCAATGAGTGCCGAAGGAACCAGCCATATCCATAACATCGACCAGATCGACCGTGGATATCAGAATATCGATAAACGTTTGAATAACATAGGAGCCCGTATTACCCGGCTCTGACATACCCTGTTATGATAAGAAAAGAAGAAGTTTTTAAGATCGGGCAGTTTGCCAAACCTCACGGGATAAAGGGAGAAATCTCGCTGGTGACCAATTGCGACCTGTTTGATGATGTCGAAGACCCTTGTATCATCTGTGAAATGGATGGCATCCTGGTACCTTTTTTTATAGAGGAATACCGTTACAAGACCGATACTGTCATGCTGGTGAAGCTGGAGAATGTAGACGACGAGAAAGCCGCCCGTGAGTTTACGAACCGTGAAGTCTTTTTCCTGCTGGAAGATGCAGATGAGGAAGATTTGGTGGGCGACATGTCATGGGACAGCTTTGTCGGATACACTGTGACCGACGAGCGTCACGGGGAACTGGGCAAGATCACCGACGTGGATGAAACGACGATCAATGTTCTTTTGCAGATCGACCATCACGGCAATGAACTGCTGCTTCCGGCTGTCGAAGAGTTGATAACGGCTGCGGATCATGAAAACAAAACACTGCGGGTATCCGTTCCTGAAGGTCTGCTTGATTTATAATAACGTTAATTAGAGTAAACAATGCCCGTGTAGATACGGTTTTTGTTACTTTTGCGTTTTAACATAAAAACATGGCACGAAAACAACGAAAGAACAATAAGAAATCATTCTGGCACCGGATAAGGTTTAAATACAAGCTGTCTTTTTTCAATGAAACGACGCTCGAAGAAGTATGGTCTTTTCGTTTGTCGCAATTGACGGCATTTCTTACCCTTGCTTTGTTTGCTTTCATGCTGATCGCTTTCACTGCGTTGATTATCATTAAAACACCGATACGAAATTATTTGCCGGGTTATCTGGACGTGGAAATACGTAAGGAGATCGTGCAGAATGCATTGCGTGCCGATTCGCTGGAGCGGATGATCTCTATCCAGTCGCTTTACCTGGAAAATGTAGCCGGTATCTTGTCCGGTACGATCGAACTCGATTCTATCCGTCAGATAGATTCCCTGGCCCATGTGGATGCCAATTATGAGATTCCCCGCAGCAAATCGGAAGAGAAATTTGTAAAGAGTTTTGAGGAAGAAGAAAAGTATAACCTGACGGTGCTGAATCCGAATCCGGTTCCTACCGATGGTATCTTTTTCTATAAGCCGGTAAACGGTGTGGTCTCTTCGCATTACGAGGCGGATGCCCGTCATTTCGGGGTAGACCTGGTGGCAGCTCCGAAAGAAAGCGTACTGGCAACTCTGGACGGAACGGTGGTATTCACCGGCTTTGATCCCAATTTCGGAAATGTGATCCAGTTGCAACACAAGAACGGATTCCTGTCCGTTTATAAACATAATGAATTATTGCTGAAAGAGATTGGCGACCACGTCGTTGCCGGCGAAGCGATTGCTTTGGTGGGAAACACGGGGAAACTGTCTACCGGTCCGCATCTCCATTTCGAGTTGTGGTATAAAGGTATTCCGGTCAATCCAGAAGAATATATAGCTTTTTAAATCGATGAAAAGAAGTTTAGCCATATTAGGTTCTACCGGTTCAATCGGGACACAGGCTTTGGAGGTGATCAGCGAACATGCCGATCTGTTTGAAGTATATGCTCTGACCGCTAACAACCAGGTAGATTTACTGATTAACCAGGCACGAAAATATATGCCCGAAGTGGTCGTTATTGCCAACGAACAGAAATATCCCGAACTGAAAGAGGCTTTGGAAGATCTGCCGATCAAGGTGTGGGCCGGTTCGGACGCTATCGCCCAGGTGGTACAGTCGGAGCCAATCGACATGGTACTGACTGCCATGGTTGGATATTCCGGCCTGAAACCGACGATTGCCGCTATCAAGGCAGGCAAAGCCATAGCGTTGGCAAATAAGGAAACATTGGTGGTAGCCGGCGAACTGATTACCTCGCTTGCCACGGAACATAAAGTGCCGGTATTGCCGGTCGATTCTGAACATTCCGCCATTTTCCAGTGTTTAGCGGGAGAATGGGAGAATCAGGTGGAAAAGATCCTGCTTACCGCATCCGGTGGTCCGTTCCGCACGAAGACGATGGAGGAACTGGCAGTGGTCACCAAGGCACAGGCGTTGAAGCATCCGAACTGGAGCATGGGAGCAAAGATAACGATCGATTCGGCTTCTATGATGAATAAAGGCTTTGAGATGATCGAAGCGAAATGGCTGTTCGGCGTAACGCCTGAACAGATACAGATCGTAGTGCATCCGCAGTCGGTCATTCATTCGATGGTGCAGTTTGAAGACGGTGCTGTGATGGCTCAGTTGGGGATTCCGGATATGAAATTGCCTATCAGTTATGCGTTTTCTTATCCGAAGCGCCTGACGAGTAAGGCTCCCCGGTTGGATTTTAACCTCTATTCCACGTTGACGTTCGAGGAACCCGATATGACGCGTTTCCGTAACCTGGCTTTTGCGTTCGATGCCATTCGTACGGGAGGAAATATGCCGTGTATCCTGAATGCTGCCAACGAAGTGGTGGTGGCTGCTTTCCTGCGCGACGAAATAGGTTTCCTTCAAATGAGTGATGTGATTGAAAAGACGATGGCAACCTCTTCTTTTATCGCAACGCCTACTTATGAGGATTATGTGGCGACAGATGCCGAGGCACGTAGGGTAGCGGCCTCGGTCATGAATACGAATACGATAGCCGGAAAATAAACCGGGGAAGGTTATATGAGTAAAAAGAAATAAATTAATACAGACAAACAAATAGATGGAGACATTTTTAATTAGAGCGTTACAGCTCATCCTGAGCTTATCGATATTGGTCCTTGTACATGAGTTCGGACATTTTATCTTTGCCCGTATTTTTAAGGTACGGGTAGAGAAGTTTTATCTTTTCTTCGATCCTTGGTTCTCATTGTTCAAATTCAAGCCGAAGAACAGTGATACGGAATATGGTATCGGCTGGTTGCCTTTAGGCGGCTATTGCAAGATATCCGGCATGATCGACGAAAGTATGGACAAAGAAGCGATGGCACAGCCTGCCAAACCGTATGAGTTCCGTTCCAAGCCGGCCGGTCAGCGTTTGATGATCATGATCGCAGGGGTTTTGTTTAACTTCCTGTTAGCGTTGTTTATTTATTCGATGGTGCTTTATACTTGGGGCGAAACTTATTTGCCTCTGAAAAATATGAAGCATGGCATGTATTACAGCGAAGCATTTCAGGAGGTAGGTTTCCGCGACGGTGATATCCTGTTGAAGGCCAACAATGAGGAATTGGACCGCCTGGATCAGTCCAGCTTCCGTAAGGTAGTGGAAGCAAGTAATGTAACAGTCCTGCGTGATGGTGTGGAAACGGTTATTCCTATACCGGAAGATATGATGCAGCGTTTTATGCGCGAAGGAAAAGGATTTGCCAGTCCGGATCGTGTACCGATGGTTGTAAAGAAACTTTCCGAGAAAGATTCGCCTGCTGCTACTGCCGGTTTGCAACCGGGAGACAGTATTGTCTCGATTAACGGCCAGGCAACCCCTCTGTTTGAAGATGTGGCTAAAATTCTGGATCAGAATAAAGGAAAGGATATTACTTTGGGATTTTACCGTGACGGAATGGAACAGTCGGTCGTTATCCAACCGGATACGGCGGGTAAGATCGGTGTTTATCTGATGAGCAAAACGGATTTATACCCGACGGTAACCCGTACTTACGGCTTTTTCGAATCGTTTCCAGCCGGTGTCAGACTGGGTATCAATACCTTGAAAGGCTATGTGAACGACATGAAGTATGTATTCACCAAGGAAGGCGCTTCGAGCCTGGGCGGCTTTGGTACGATCGGCAGCATTTTCCCGACAGTTTGGGACTGGCAGGTGTTCTGGATGCAGACAGCCTTCCTGTCAATCATCCTGGCCTTTATGAATATATTGCCTATTCCGGCGTTGGATGGCGGCCATGTGATGTTCCTCTTGTATGAGGTGATTGCCCGTCGCAAACCAAGCGACAAGTTCCTTGAATATGCCCAGATAACCGGTATGTTCCTGCTTTTCGCTTTGCTGATCTACGCAAACGGTAATGATATATTCCGCTTCTTCTTCAAGTCCTGAAGATAAGTAAAGATATTCGATAGGGGGAGTGTTAAAAGTAGCACTCCCCTTTTTCGTTTTGTCGGTTGCTTATAAATTCCGATGAAAAATAAATACCTCTATTCTTCCGATGTTATGACTTGTTTATATTACCTTTGTGGAAAAGACAGGAATCATCCTACATGATTGCCATAATCATCCCACATGATTCATACAATCATCTTACATGATTCCTTACTCACCGATAACTAATAGTAATGAATATGGCGTTTTACAGGAAACAAAAGCAGAAAGGAAAGTGGTATCCGAGAGCGGTGACAGGGAAGCGTCCGTTTACGACGGATGATGTAGCTCGCCGTTTGTCCGAGATCTCCACCGTGAGCCGGGGAGATACATATGCCGTGTTGGCTAATCTGGGCGAAGTGCTGGCCGATATGTTGAGCACGGGGCAGTCGGTGCGCCTGATGGGGGTCGGAACTTTCTTTCTGACTTGCCAGGCCAGCGGGCAGGGGGTGGAGACTCCCGAGGAAGTGTCGCCTGAGCAAATCACCGCTGCCAAGGTGGGATTCATTCCCGAATATACCCGTGGACAACGCGGGCAGATTACCAGCCAGACATTGATCAGCAAAAATCTGGAGTGGGTGTGCTGGGATGAAAACGGGGGTTTACCGAAGGAGCATGAAAAGTAAAAAGGAAGGGACTGTGTCAAAACTGTCCCGTTCCCGTGCTTGACACGGGATCGCATAGGAACAGACCGTATAAATATCTGATTGACAAGGCCTGTTCTTTTGCGGCCCCGTGTCAAGCACGGGGACAAGGTAGTTTTGACACAGCCCCTTCCTTTTTATAATTTTACAGACTTGACTGTGATTTGTTTCGAAATTACTTCGCCAATGTTTCGTTGATGGAATCAAGGATTTTCTTGGCGTTAGCGTTCGCTGCGTTAAGAGCTACTGCCTGTTCCATATATTCTTTTGCCTTTTTCATCTGAACGTCTGCCTTATCTTTTTCAGCTTCATATTTAGCCGGGTCGGTAGCAGCAGCCAGAATCTTGGCTCCTTCGTTGTAATACATGGCTCCTAAGCTATACAAAGCATTTTCTTTATATTTGGGATTGCTTACGATCAGCACGTCTTTGTATAATTCTTCAGCATCAGCAATCTTTCCGCTTTTTTGTACAGCCTGACCTTGTTTCATGCAATATACATAAAGCAGTTTTTCCAGATCTGCATCACCCGGTTTAGCTTTCAAGCCGGCTTCAACAGTTGCAGTAAATTCGGGAGCTTTATTCAGGTTGCGCAATGCCATTGCTTTACCTGTATAAGCGTCATCAATGTTTTTGTTCTTTTGAATAGCCAGATCGTAATACTTTACAGCATCTTCATACTTTTTTGCCTGGAAAGCGGCAAATGCACAGTTGAAAACACGGTCTGCATCTTCATTGTTTGTTTGTTTCAGGAACCCGTCATACTTTGTAAAAGCTTCTGCATAGTTCTTTGCTTTCAAGGCAGCATCACCTTCATCACGCAGTTTATCAGCGTCTTGTGCAAATACGTTTCCAATACTCAGGCAAAAAGCCAATAACAAAACAATTTTCTTCATGGTTGTTAAACGATTTAATTTTTATTATTAGTTGCGCTAAGGTAGTAACCTCCATAAAAGTATCAAAGCGTTTTTACATTTTTTTGTAATTATAAAGGAAAGAGAGGGAGTAATTGATTTATCAAAGTTGGATGAAACCAGTGTCATCTGCGTGCTATTTGTAGATTATAATACCGCCGGATAACAAGGTAATCCGAACGCTTCGGCAACAGCGGGATAGACAATCTGTCCCTCAATGATGTTCAATCCGGGATAGAGTGTCTTATCTTCTTTGCAGGCTTCTTTCCAACCTTTGTCAGCCAGTTCCAGCACGTAGGGGAGGGTAGCGTTGGTCAATGCCAGCGTGGAAGTCTGGGGCACGGCACCCGGGATATTGGCTACGCAATAATGTACGATACCGTCGACTGTGTAAACGGGATCGGCATGGGTTGTCGGATGTGAAGTTTCGAAACAACCGCCCTGGTCGATCGCTACGTCTACCAATACACTGCCGGGTTTCATCAGTCCCAACATCTCTTTTGTGATCAGATGAGGTGCCTTGGCTCCGGGAATCAGGACAGCACCGATCACCAGGTCGGTCGCCGGAAGTTCCGTTTCGATGTTATGCGTAGAAGAGTATAAAGTCCTGACATTGGCGGGCATGACCTCTTCCAGATGGCGCAGGCGTGGAAGTGAGATATCGGCTATTGTCACGTCGGCACCCATTCCGGCAGCCATCAGCGCGGCATTGTAGCCAACGATACCGCCGCCGAGTACCAGTACGCGGGCAGGTTTCACTCCCGGTACGCCACCCAACAGGATGCCTTTGCCTCCCTGGGGTTTCTCAAGGAAACGTGCGCCTTCCTGTATCGACATGCGACCGGCGACTTCGCTCATAGGGATTAATAAAGGAAGTGTACCGTCCGGATTTTCTACCGTTTCGTAGGCCAGGCAGACGGAGCCGCTGTCCATCATGGCAAGCGTCAGCTTTTCGTCCGAGGCAAAATGAAAATAAGTAAAGACCAGTTGTCCTTTCCGTACTAAAGGATATTCTACGGCAATCGGCTCTTTTACTTTCACGATCATTTCAGCAGTCTGGTAGACGTCGTTGATCGACGGGAGAATCTTTGCTCCGACTGTCTCATAGGCTGAATCTGGAAAACCGCTGTTCTCACCCGCAGTATGCTGCACATATACGGTGTGTCCTCTTTTTACCAACTCTTTTGCTCCGGCAGGCGTAAGCGCTACCCGGTTCTCATTGTTCTTGATTTCTTTAGGAATTCCGATGATCATAATGTTAGTCTTTAATAGTTATTATGCTGCAATGTACAGAAAAATATGACATTATGCTGTTATAAATCTCTTTTTATTACTTATTGACAAAAATAATAAGATGGTAAGAGATGGCTGAAGTATAGAAATAATTGAACTGTCTGTTTATAGTGACAGGTTGTACCTGTCTCCCCTCTTGAGAGGGGGTAGGGGGTGTGTTAAAGCCAGTCAATAAAACAGGCTTTGTTACAGGTTCATTTGCCGTCTGCTTCAGCTGACGGATTAGTAAAGGATCTATCTTATTGGACTTTAGTCCCATTTCTTACAGTTTTCTATCTAAGAGAAATGTGGCTGAAGCCAAAAAAGAGAAACAGCTTTTAAACCGTCAGCTGAAGCAGACGGCAAATGAACCTGCAATAGTCAAGTGACTCTGACTATGGTGGTTGTATAGGCGGGAATATGACACACCCCCTTCCCCCTTTCAAGAGGGGAGCCAGTTACAATCAGTCACTATAATTAGCTCAAAACGGATAACAACCTAATTATCATGGTGCTATCGTGAAACAGTAAAGAGAAAACAGGTTTGTTCTATTGTCCTCCGGATATTCCGGAAAGCATAATCGGGATGCATAGCTTCTTCCAGACTAACCGGAGCGGGGTGTATAGGAAAGATTGCGGATAATCCGGCCTGTCGTAATTGTTTGTCCGTTTCTGCATCAGTTTCCACTTGTCCGGTGATGGCGATAACAGGTATATGCTGTGATGCTGCTATACGGGCGATGCCGACCGGGACTTTTCCGAACAGGGTTTGCCTGTCTATTCTTCCTTCGCCGGTGATGACAAGGTCAGCCTCCCTGATTATTTCTTTGAAACGGATATATTCTGTAATCAGTTCGATACCGGATGAAATCTTTGCCTGAAGGAAAGCTACGCAGCCGCCTCCCATGCCCCCTCCGGCTCCTGCTCCGGGCAGGTTGCTGATGTCTCTACCGGTTGTTTCAAGGATCAGGCCGGCCAGGTGTTTCATCCCTTTGTCGAGTGCTTCGACTTGCATTTCATTGCCTCCTTTCTGAGGACCGAAGATGTGGGCGGCTCCTTGCGGACCAAAGAAAGGGTTGGTCACGTCTGTCGCTATATGGAAGGTACAGGCGGATAACTCGGGAAGCTGGCTCCGGGTGTCGATATGGCAGATAGCAGATAGTACCTTTCCGCCCTTTTCCACTTCGTTGCCGTTATCGTCGGTGAAACGGACTCCTAAGGCTTGCATCATGCCGACACCCGCATCGTTTGTGGCGCTGCCGCCCACACCGATGATGAAGTTACGGCAACCGCGATCGACGGCATCGGCTATCAGTTCGCCGGTTCCGTAAGTGGTGGTGTGCATCACGTTTCCTTCTTTCCGGGGAATCAGGTCCAGTCCGCTGGCTGCCGACATTTCGATGACAGCGGTTTGTTCGTCACCGGTTATGCCGTAGCTGGCCTGAATGGGTTGCATGAATGGATTATGTACAGGAATAGTAATAATTTGCCCGTGAGTAGCCTGTGTCAGTGCTTCAACAGTACCTTCGCCACCATCGGCAATGGGCACCTTTATTACTTCGCATCCGGGGATGACATGGTGAATTCCTTCCGCTACAGCCTCTGCTATATCGGAAGAAGAAAGACAGCCTTTAAAAGAGTCGACGGCAATGACAACTTTTTTCATGTTCAATGGCTTATGAACCCTGTTTACCGGTATATTCGATAATCAATTCATCAATGAGGTAGTTATCACTCATGCAGTGCAGATCTCCTATTTTCTGACGTAGATATTGATAGGTATTCGATTCATAAAAAAGCGCTAATGCTCTGCGACTACTGATTCCCAGGCGTTTGGAAAGTCCCATAATAATCCGGACATATTTCATTTGAAGCAATGTATTATTGGCTTGTGACATCGTTTCTTTCCTCCTTGTTAATGTTAGTAGCATCTATAAAATGCAGATATTTATCTATAAGTGATTGGTTTAACAGACATATCTGATTATTCGGTTGTTCATAACTAAGACGCTTCAAAGCCTCGCCTTTATCGATCAGACCGTTAAAATATAGTTCTATTGTGTTGAATACACGATCGTTGGCTATGCCTCCTTCTATTATGTCATAATCAGACCAACGACGCTCGCCACGCCGGGAAGCCATAACGAAGTCGAGCCAGGTTTCGTTGTAGGTTTCAAATGATAATATCCGGTAATTCCGGCATATTGTTTCATAGTCTAATTCATATTTATTGAGGTATGCGTTCGGTTTGTTGTAAATAATAGCTACCCGTTTGGCCCAGCTAATGGCTTGTTCACATATATCCGTGAGGTAAAAGCCCTTGCCAAAGTCAAGATTGTCACGGCATACGCCAACTAAAGGATTTTCTACGCAAAGGGTAGAACCATGATATACTATCATTGACTTATTTCTCCTTTCTCCCTGTTTTTCAGGGCTAATATAATATCTTCCGTTATATGTTGCTTGCTTTGGGTATGAAGAACTTCGTAACAGTCGAATAATAAATCATCAATAAGTCCCAGGTTATTTAATCTGGAATAAATATTTTCCGGCAGTTCATTCAACTGTTCCGCAACATTTTCGATGCAGAAAACAACGAATTCCATTTTCTTTTCTTCTAATGTCATGGGATTTATCTTTATTGTGATCTGGTGCAAATATAGAAAAAAAGGGCAGCTTTTACAAGCCACCCTTTTCTTATCTGTTATTCTGTCAGGTATTATAAACCTTGTCCGTGACAGTTTTTGTACTTCTTTCCGCTTCCGCAAGGACAAAGATCGTTACGGCCTACACGTTTTTCGGCGCGAACCGGTTCCTGTTTGGGCTGTTGCGGTGCACGTTCTTCCGGATCATTGTTTCCGCTGATATCGGTTTTCTCCGTACGGTAGCGGCTCATGTCCTGGCGTTGTTCCGGACCGGCCTGTTTTACTTCGATACGCTGGCGTTCGGCAGCTTGCTGAGCGGCTTGTGCAGCAGCCTGGCGCTGAGCCATTGCCTGTTTTTCTTCTTCTGTCGGTTCCTCACGTACCGGGATCTGTCCGCGCATCAGGACGGCGGCTGTCTTGCGGTTCATGGTGTCGACCATTGTCTTGAACAGGTTATATGATTCCAGCTTGTAGATCAGCAACGGGTCTTTGTTTTCGTAGCTGGCATTCTGTACCGAGTGGCGCAGTTCGTCCATTTCACGCAAGTGTTCTTTCCAAGCCTCGTCGATCGTATGCAGCACGATTGACTTCTGGAAGGATTTAGCGATTATCTTGCTTTCAGTTTCGTAGGCTTCTTTCAGGTTACATGAAACATTGTACATGCGTTTTCCGTCGGTTACCGGGATCATGATGTTTTCGTACATCGCACCCTGGTGTTCGTAAACCTGCTTGATAACCGGATTGGCTACCTGGGTCATACGTTCCATACGGCGTTTGAATGTCTGCAATGCGTTTTCGAACAATTTGTCTCCCAGCTGAGAGGCTTTCATGTTTTTGAACTCTTCTTCGGTGAACGGACTTTCCATGGCGAATGTTTTGAACAGTTCCAGCTTGAAACCTTCATAGTCGAGACCATCGGAGTGCTGTTCGGCGATAGCGATAGATGTATCGTAAATTGTGTTCAATACGTCCAGTCCGATACGTTCTCCCATCAGGGCGTGACGGCGGCGGGTATAGATTACGTTACGCTGTGAGTTCATTACGTCATCATATTCCAGCAAACGTTTACGGATACCGAAGTTGTTTTCTTCTACCTTCTTCTGTGCACGTTCCACTGACTTGCTCAGCATATTGTGTTCCAGCACTTCACCTTCTTTGAAGCCCAGCTTGTCCATCAGTCCGGCAATCTTGTCGGAAGCGAACAGACGCATCAGGTTATCTTCCAGTGATACATAGAATACAGAAGAACCCGGGTCACCCTGACGTCCTGCACGACCACGCAACTGGCGGTCTACACGACGGCTCTCGTGACGTTCCGTACCGATGATAGCCAAACCGCCTGCTGCCTTTACTTCAGCCGACAGCTTGATGTCGGTACCACGACCGGCCATGTTGGTTGCGATAGTTACCGTTCCGCTCTGACCTGCCAGGGCAACGATCTCGGCTTCTTTCTGGTGTAACTTCGCATTCAATACATTATGTTTGATCTTACGCAGGGTAAGCATACGGCTCAATAATTCCGAAATTTCTACGGAAGTCGTACCCACCAGTACCGGGCGTCCGGCTTCAACCAATGCGCTGATTTCTTCGATAACAGCAGCGTACTTTTCGCGTTTGGTCTTGTAGATACGGTCGTTCATATCGTTACGGGCAATCGGACGGTTGGTCGGGATCACTACGACATCCAGTTTATAGATGTCCCAGAATTCACCGGCTTCTGTTTCTGCCGTACCTGTCATACCTGACAGTTTGTGGTACATACGGAAGTAGTTCTGCAAAGTGATAGTTGCGAATGTCTGTGTGGCAGCTTCCACTTTTACGCCTTCCTTGGCTTCGATAGCCTGGTGCAAACCGTCGGAGTAACGGCGGCCGTCCATGATACGTCCGGTCTGTTCGTCGACGATCATGACCTTGTTGTCCATCACTACATATTCATCGTCTTTTTCAAACAAAGTGTAGGCTTTCAGCAACTGGTTGATTGTATGTACACGTTCGCTCTTGACAGAATAGTTAGCCAGGATTTCGTCTTTCTTAGCTTGCTTTTCTTCTTCCGTTCCCTTGAAGTTTTCCAACTGGGAAAGTTCGGAAGTGATATCCGGCAATACGAAGAATGTCGGGTCGTCGGAACGGCCGGTCAGCAGGTCGATACCCTTATCGGAAAGTTCGATACTGTTATTCTTTTCGTCGATCACGAAGTACAGTTCGTCAGTCGCTTCATGCATGTGGCGCATATTTTCAGACATAAAGTATTCTTCCGTCTTCAACATTTGTGCCTTGATACCCTGTTCGCTCAGGAATTTAATCAACGCTTTGTTACGTGGATATCCCTTGTATGAACGATATAATTGGATAGAACCTTCTTCTACTTCTTTCGGGTCGCTGCTGGCCATTTTCTTTTTGGCTTCGATCAGTAACTTGGAGCAAAGGTCTTTCTGTGCGTTTACAACGACTTCCACATTCGGGCGGAACTGTTCGAACAACTGTTCTTCGCCACGGGGTATCGGACCGGAAATGATCAATGGCGTACGGGCATCATCGATCAATACGGAGTCGACCTCGTCGACGATGGCATAGTTGTGTTTGCGCTGTACCAGATCGTTCGGACTGATCGCCATGTTATCACGCAGGTAGTCGAAACCGAATTCGTTGTTTGTACCGAAGGTGATGTCTGCATTGTAAGCCGCGCGGCGGGCATCCGAGTTAGGCTGGTGCTTGTCGATACAGTCTACGGAAAGTCCATGGAACATATAAAGCGGTCCCATCCATTCCGAGTCACGTTTTGACAGGTAGTCGTTCACGGTTACAACGTGTACGCCGTTACGGGTCAAGGCGTTCAGGAATACCGGTAGGGTTGCTACCAATGTTTTACCTTCACCGGTTGCCATTTCGGCGATTTTACCTTTATGAAGAACGACACCACCGAACAACTGAACGTCGTAGTGTACCATGTCCCAGGTAATTTCGTTACCGCCGGCCTTCCAGTGGTTCAGGAAGATAGCCTTGTCGCCTTCGATACGGACAAAATCGTGTTTGGTTGCCAGGTCGCGGTCGAAATCGGTAGCGGTAACCACTACTTCTTCGTTTTCCGTGAAGCGGCGGGCTGTTTCCTTCATGATAGAGAATACTTCCGGAAGAGATTCTTCCAGGACCACTTCCATCTTGTCGGTGATAGCCTTTTCAATTTTATCTACTTCTGCCCAGATGGCTTCACGTTCTTCCAGTTCTTTATCATCGATGCCTTTACGGAGGTCTTCCACCTGTTTCCGTTCATCGGCTACATAGTCCTGAATACGTTGTTTGATTTCATCTGTTTTTGCTCTCAACTCATCGTTTGAAAGCTTCTGGATTGACGGATATACGGCCTTGATCTTATCCACGTATGGAGTGATCTCTTTCAGGTCTCGCTGCGACTTATTGCCGAACAGCTTCGTCATAAATTCATTAAATCCCATGATATATATTAATTTATTTATTTCGTAAAGTGATTATTTGCTGACGATCGGATTTAATTGATCACCGGAATGATATATCATTATCAAATTCCGTGCCAAAGTAAATACTTGTCAAATTCTGTTTATTCCAGGGATGGGAGGTTAACAATAATACCAGTGACCGGTCAAGATCTCATTTTTTGATCGTCAACTCCCAAAGAGGTAAACTCTGGGATGCATTCGGTGGCCGTATCCTCAGCACATGGGTTACCGTGGGGGCTACCTCTGTGGCTTTTACTTCGCGGTAGATATGTTCCGGTTTGATGCCGTTACCCATAAATACCAACGGGGTAATTACTGCGTTATTACGAATTATTTTTACCTTTTCTTTCGGGTTGTCGTTATTGATGATCCAGCCGGGTTGCAGTTCGATGATCAGGTCGCCGCGTTTCAGATGGTGCGTTCCCTGACGGAATTTAACCGTTCCTTCGTTCCATTCACCGGCAAGTAGGGCATGGTCGGTGGTTACATGCTGTACACCGCTGAATTCCATCAGGAATTCGGCAGCTTTATCCTGTATCGTTCTCAGGTCGAGTTTGGCGTCTTCGATAGCTTTGCGGTTCAGGTAAATCTGGTTATTATAGAAACCTTTCACCCAACTGCTTTGCTGCCCGTATATCGCCATCAGATACATGTTAAGCAGGGCGACGCAACGTTTCGGATGGAATTCTCCACCGTTTATCAGTAGTCCGTCTGCATATTCTTCTTCGCTGGTATAATAACCGGAGCCGGTGAATACGACGAGGGTATTAGCCAGGCCGACCTTTTTATCGATGGCATCCAAAAACTGTTCCAGGTCTTTATCCAGCTGATAATATGTATCCTGAATCTCCCGGGTATAGTCCTTGTTCATGATTCCTTTGTAGTTACCCGCATAATAGGTAACCGACAACATATCCGGACAACTTCGTGTGCCGAATGCACCGTATTCAAGGAATTGCAGGGCCAGCCGGTTAATCTCTTTATTAATGAAAGGGGTCGTTTTCAGCTTCGGAAAACAATCGTTTGTCTTTTCATTAAATGTGTATTTGAAAGGAATATCATCCAATACGTAAGGGAAAGCATTGTACTTGTCCAACGGAAGGGTAGGAGTCCACACCATCTGCTCCAGACGTGCTGACAAAGATTCCACTCCATTATTATAACGGTCCACATACCAGGGAAGACCTTTATAATAGGTGGTCGTCGCCCATTTCCCGTTCATGTCGTCCATCCAGAATGCTCCGTTTGCCGCATGACCGGCAGAAAGGATTGCACTCTCCGCGTCGGGGGCAATGGCATACACGTCGCTTCTGCCTTTGGATGCAATCTTCAGTTCGTCTCCGATTGTGGAGCTGAACATCTTTTTAGGAGAATAATTTTCGCGGGTATAATTACCGATATAATCTTTGTCGTAAAGGATAGAGACTTCTTTATCATTCTCGAAGTCGTAGTATTTACTTCCTGTAACCCCATGGAAACAAGGGTTGCTTCCGGTAAACAGCGTTGCGAAGGCGCTAGCCTGGTCGATGTCGGAAAATTCGAATTTGATATTGTTGTAAACCAATCCTTCGTTCATCAACCGTTTGAAACCGCGTTCACCGAATGTATTGTAGAAGTATTCTATATAATCGCCTCTCAGTTGGTCCACGGTGATGCAAACCACAAGTTTGGGGGTACGTTGTTGTGCCTCCAGGTTAGTGACTACCAGGATTGCAATAAGCGACGTTATTATTTTTCTCATCCGATTTTCCATCATATATTCAAGCTATACGCTTCATTTTCCTTTTATTGGCATATTGGCACATTCTTTAATTGCCATATTACCCCTGTATATACCGTATCCGGAACGTAGCCAAAGCGTGGCAACAAGCGGGATAAAAGCTATATTTAAGTGTTGCGGAATGAAATACCAACCCGCCAACAGCAGCGTAAGCGCCGCAAAGTTAATAAAATGATAATAATATGCAGCCTTTCCGAACTTTTTTACTGCAAACAAAATAACAGCGATAAGGGCGAAAGGTTGTAACCACACGATCGACCAGTTCGGCCAGATGCAAGGATGAGTCGATATAAAACAAAGGAAGAACAATACCGTACCCGCCAGTCCTGCAAGGAAAAAGAGGATACAATCCACCAGTCGGAAATATGTTTTTTTCTTCCATTCAATGAATGTGATTGCTGCTATCAGCAGGAAAAAAATCATGCTGCATAACATAGGCGTAAACCATATCTTACTGCCATTATTGTCGTCTGTCAGTTGTTCAGCCAGCCGGTTTGTCTGTTTTATCAGTTTCCTTTCTCTTCCGTCGGGGTTCACGATTGTTGCTTTTTCGAATTCATCTTTCAGGTAAAGCGGCAGGAACATCATTTCATGCGGGGTGGCGATCCGGTCGGTCGGGCTTCCGAGTGCCAGGTCGCATCCGAATGTCAGCCAGGGATGATTACGCGTGCAATAATTTATAAGGTCGCGGAATGTTTGAGGTTCGGGCGGGTTGTTATATTGCACTTTCCCGTCTACCTGTTCCTCCACAATGGCTACCGGACGAGTCGCGCAATTGTCGAAAAAGAAATTGTATCGGTAAACGGCGTTTTCCGGTTGTACATTCGTTATCAGGGCATTCCATATCTTATGGGTTTCTTCGGGGGTGAGGTTGAGTACCTGTTCGGTCACTTCACTACCCCGCATCTGATATTCTATTATATAATGTGAAAAATTATAGGCTGCCAGTTTATAATCGGTTTCTCCTTTTGTAAAACGATAGATGAAGTTGGGTTTTGAGAAATCGAAGATACCATAATTGAAAACTACATCGAGTTTATGTAAAGTATCTTTTACCCGTATGGCCGTATGTCCGTACACGGTATACACTTCATCGTCGGATGGAGCTGCCGTCAATATGCTTATCTGCGCTTCGTCGCTTAATCCGGTTTGTGCCTTTGCCGGAATCAAGCAAAGGAACAGGAAAAGCAGAAGCAGGTTCTTTTTCATACGATATTTGTTTTTACCGTACAAAGGTAGGGGTTTTGCTTTGAAAATTAAAATTGAGAATTGAAAATTAAGTATTAACTGTAATATATATAGTTGTATATATGATAAAGGTATACTTTTTTCAATTCTCAAAGCAGCTTATTCTCTTTTGAATAGTGAAACGATCCATAGTAAAACGATTGCGCCGATGGTTGACATCACCAGGCTGCCGATCACTCCGTTTACACTCAGTCCCAGCAGGCCGAATAGCCATCCACCTAATACGCCACCGATAATACCGACTATCAGGTTTACAATCAACCCGAATCCACTCCCTTTCAATATTTTCCCGGCCAGGAAGCCTGCCAGGATACCAATAATAATCGAACCGATAATTCCCATAATAACTTAATTTAGTGTTCTGATTAATAAACAAGGGATAGGGAGTTTATGTTTAAACGAATTGATGGTTAGGTATTACTCGATCAGAAAGGTGTTGTAATTTACATTTTGATTTCCATTTCCATTTTCCGGGGTTTTCGTTACATAAACCGGAGTTTCTGTTGCAATAACCGGGGTTTCTGCAACAATAACCCCTTCATTTGCCCAATTATCCGGTATTTCGAGAGCCGGGTCGATCTTTATGATTCTTTTACTGATCTTTCTGAGGCGTCTCTGTATCGTCAGAAGACATCTTTTTCAGACACCTTCTTTTTATAGCAATACATACAAAATCCCGAATTGCCATTTTGATAGCAAATAGCGGTTTTCAAAGCTACTTTGATATGTTAAAAAATATTACCCGGTGGGGTATTTTATTTTACCCGGTATATTAATCCGATTTACCTGGTAGAGTAATGTCATTTTGATAGTTGGAGAAAACAAAAATAGAAATACATCTTCATTTGTCGGAAGGCGATTTAGAAACTACTAAATGATATCCTACTCCACGAATATTTTCAATAGACAAAAATGGTATTTTTGTTTGTAATTCTTTCTCCAATTTTCCAATTTGTATACTTATTGTTGCATTACTTAAATTCTCATTATTCCATATATCTACTTTTAACTGATCATACACAACACAGACATCCTTGTTTTTAACAAATAGAGCAAATAACTTTAAATTCAACCCCTTCAAACGTAATACTATTTCATCATCACACTTAACTTCGCCACTTATTTCATCCAGAAGAATTGTATCTGTAACGCTTAGCCACTCTCTGGTTGTTTGTTCTACATGTTTGATAATATCAGATCCCTTATTTTTCGGAAAAAGAATTCTACCTCTTTTCCGGATAAACGGACTTATCGTAAATAGTATTAGCACCAATAAAGCAATAGCCAAAATTGATACCAAAAACCAGAATAAGAATAAGTGCTGCGCCTTCTTTAACAAATAAGAGAATGGACATTGAATAAAGCCCTGCAAACCTAAAGTAAAATTGTAAACCGGCATTTCTATTTTTTTCATCGGTAAATCGACATATAAAAAGATAAAAGGGATGTCTTTACTGTAAGTAACCACATCAGCCGATTTATCTGGGAAATCTTTTCCTATAGATTTTACAACAGTTTTAGCAGAAATGCCAGCTCGTTGTAAAACAATCTGAAACAAACTATCAATGGCCGAAACTTGCACGGGAGTACAATCACTGAGATAATGCTGCATCAGGTTATACTTATTGGATGCATTCGACGTTAATTCTTTTCTTTGGGCATCTATTCCCGCTGACGTCTGAATATAGGTAGAATCCAAATGAAACTGCTCCTTTTTCACCCTCTTATAAACAACTTTTTCATTTTTTATCCGCGCATCAACATCCATATTCACTACTTCTTCAAAAATATCATACGCTTCTATCTTTATTTCGTTATATACCTTATAATAGAGTATGCCTCCGCTCAGGATTACCGACAAAATAAAAAATGCCCAATATAGACTCATGTTTTTTTCCATAGATTCAATCTGTTTATTTCAACAAAAATATGAATATTTTTTTCAACAATAAGCTTTAATCTTAAATATAAAATATGCTCAATTCATGCAAAGCCATAAACAAAACATTATCAAACGGAAAACAGGTTCTTGCATATTATATGCATATAAACTGCATATCTTTTGCATCCATCCATCTCCATACTATACTAATCGTCAACCAGTAAAAATGACAAGATCTTTGATTTTCATTACCTCAAAAGAGTAAACGCACTTGCTTTTTCAAATAAATAGCCCTATCTTCGTCAAAACTTAAATACAATAAATGATGAGAAAAAAAACATTTAAACTAACATTAGGACTGATATCCTTTATTGCTGCCACTTATTTATATACGACACAAAGCAATGAAAACGACATGACAGAATTGACATTTGCAAACATCGAAGCCCTGGCAAATCCTGAAGATGAATATATAGATGTTCTGTGCTTGGGAGAAGGTTCCGTTGATTGTTATGGAGATTGGGTTAAAAGAAAATATATCAATTGTAGATAGATGAAGTATCCTTTATCCATATTATTAATAGGTATTAGTTATCTGACCGCCTGTTCGAGTTCTCCGGATTCGCACTTTCCAAGATACTCGGATTTTCCCAAAACCAAGGCGCTCAGTGCACAGGTAATCAACCTGGATACTATCCTGTTCCGCTACCCCTTCCGGGTAGCGGTCAGGGACAGTATCGCTGTTGTCATGGACCTACATAATATGGACCATTATTTACATGCATTTACCTATCCGGGATGGAAACACATCGCCTCATTCGGTAGACGTGGAGAGGCTCCACAAGAAATGCTATCGGCTATCAACATCCAATTCAACTCCTTAGATTCTTTATGGGCACTCGATGCCAATAAGATGGAGATTACACGTTGGAAAATCTCTTCGACTAACGGTTCAGCGGAACGGGTCGAAGAGATCAAATTAGATAAGAAATTAGTCCGTTCGCTCGACTTTCATACGATGGAATCGGGATTTTTAGTTCCCGACTACATG
Organism: Parabacteroides caeci; assembly: GCF_023656795.1. Lineage (NCBI taxonomy): Bacteria > Pseudomonadati > Bacteroidota > Bacteroidia > Bacteroidales > Tannerellaceae > Parabacteroides > Parabacteroides caeci. The sequence goes on along the minus strand of NZ_JAMOKT010000013.1, from coordinate 92,780 downwards.
GGTGAGCACCGTTTTTGGGAAGTAGATGGCAATGGTAAAGCCATCCAAAACCACGGCACTATTCCCAGCGAAGCAGCAGAAGAAGAGACATCGCGTCCGGCATTGGCACAAGCTTGGCGTCCCTTCATGGACTATAATCCCGATAATGGTATATTGGCAATGGTCACCCAATTGGGAGAAACACTGGAAATTTACAATTTAAAAGACAGTACGCATCTAGTTTTATATGGCCCAAACGGAGAGCCCGAGTTCAAAACAGCGCGTGACGGTTCAGGTGTCCCGGACGGAATTATGGGATTCAATGATATAAAAGTTACCGACAAATACATTTATGCGGTATTTCAGGGAATGAAGTTAAAAGATGATTTGGCAGCCTATAAGCAGGGAAAAGAACTGGAAGACGGAGGCAGATTTATTTATGTTTTCGACCTGAAAGGAAATCCGGTACAAAAATATACCCTTGACCATGCGATACATGGCATTGATGTAAACGAAAAAACAAATACGATTGTCGCCACCGAGGTGAAAAGCGATGACCCGATTATAGAATTTAAGATTTAGCAAACGATATGAAAGCCTTTTGTCTTTACATATTATTAATAGCAACCACCTTCTTTTCCTGCCACAATAAGCAGAAAGAGAAGGAAAATAAGATTGCGCATCTGGTCAGCGAATGGCAAGGGAAACAAATACAGTTCCCTGAAAACCTGACCTTCACACGCTATCTGACAGATACTACGGATTTCCAAATCCCACAATCTGAATACAAGGTATTAATATATGTAGACTCTATCGGTTGCACCAGTTGCAAACTGCAACTTCATAAATGGAAGGAACTGATCGAATATACTGATTCAGTAACACAAGGAAAAGTTCCTTTCCTCTTCTTCATGCATCCTAAAGATGCGAAGGAAATACGTTACCTCCTGAAACGAGACGCATTCGATCGCCCTATCTGTATTGATATAGACGATCGACTAAACAAACTGAACAAATTCCCGGCAGACATAACTTTCCAGACATTCCTGCTAGATAAGGACAATAAAGTCACTGTATTAGGGAATCCGGTACATAACACAGATGTTAAAGAACTGTATCTGAAACAGATTACAGGTAAGGACAGTCCGAACAAAAATATACCGAAAACAACAGCCGAAACAACAAAGACAGAAATCGACTTCGGTACTTTCGACAAATCGGAAGTAAAGGAGACGACCATAGAAATAAAAAACATCGGGGACAATCCCCTTGTGATAGTGGACGTAAGTACCACCTGCGGCTGCACAGCAGCCACCTATGACAAACGACCTGCAAAACCCGGAGAAACTCTTTGGGTAGGAATTAAGATGACACCGAAAGACACAGGTCTCTTCGATGAAGTCGTTACGATCAAGTACAATAGTATTAACAATCAACCTGTCAAGGTAAAGATAAAGGGGAATGTTCGGTGATCGAACGAATGGGAGTTTGCTGCACAACCGCAAAATAGTACAAGCAAACCCCCGGAGACCCCGAAAAGGAGGTGTATGATGGTAATATAACCGACAAAACAGAATGATACAGGTGCCATTCGACTATCTAAATCCGAAGAAGAGTAGGCAAAGATAGAAAATAACCCGATCAAATAACAAATAAAAAGATTAAGATATGAAACTTAAGATTTTTTTGGCAGTTCTGTTTACTGCCATAGCTCTTGCAGCAGGCTGGAATTACAGCCAGAGTCAGAACGAGGTGGAACTCTCTGACTTGGCTTTAGCTAACGTGGAGGCGTTAGCTAGATGGGAAGAAGAAGGGTGGGGCCCCACGGTTGTAAAAGATTGTTATACTGCTTTTAGTGGTTATGATAGTAATATTTATTTGACTTGTAGCCAATATTCATCTGATACATCTGTTCACTACCCTTGTGGAGCTGCCACGTCACAAAAGCCAGCATGGGGTGTTACTTTGGTTGGAAAATGCTATACATATATTTAGTAAACAAGAATTGACACCAATATATTAGTAAAAATTTGAAATGTTTCTCCTAGGAAATAACAATATATAAATGATAAATTAATTGTTTTTATAAAGTAGTTTTCTAGGATATAACAATAGCTAATATTTTTAACAATAGAAGATTTATGAATAAAATAACAGGTTATATTTTACTATCGTTCATACTATTGATTGGTTGTAAAAAATATGAAAATAATAAGTTTACGACAAAATATATAAAAGAAGAGGCTGTAGAATATTCTTTATCACCTCAGTTACTTCCAATTGATATTTTGAATCCAACAGGAATAGTAGCAATTGATACATTCTTAGTATTTGTTCAACGACATGAGAATAAAATAATAAAAGTATACAGTGTTAATGATTACAAGATACTGGGAAATTTTCTTCGCAAAGGTAATGGACCTAATGAAATCGTTTTATTTACACGATTTAATCAGTTTTTTCAACAAAATAATGAATCTTTACTTTGGATACAATCCTATCCGAACTTTATGGGGTTATTAAATATCAACAAATCAATAAAAAACAACAATACTTTTTTTGGGAAGAAAGTTGATTTCACAAAAAGCAATGATATGAAAAATATATTTGAGGAATCTAATGCTGTTTTTGAATTAAGTGATTCTGTTTTTTTATTAACTAAAGATCCTATAAGATCTCAAACTTTTAAAGAAAACACAAATCCGTTTTATGTAAAACTAAATTATTGCTCAAATATAGTTTATGATACAATTTATATTAACAATTTGAAAGGTATAAATTTTGAAAATAATTTAATATACAGTGCTTATCCTGTAATCAAACCAAACAGAGATAAAATAGCATTATTTTATACTTATATGGATGCTATAATAATAATTGATCTGAACACGAAAAATAAAACAAAAATAGGATTATCAAATATGGGATTAAATACAAAATATGCAATTGAACAAAAAAAGCAAATACATTATGAGGCATTTGCTACTGACTCACTTCTTTTTGGACTAAGAAAAGACAAAAACAATAATTCTGTTTTATATACTTACGATTGGAACGGAGTTTTTAAATATAAACTATATTTGAATGCCAATGTACTGTATTTTTCTATTAATGAGAAGAATAAAACATTATATGGCATAGATGAGGATGATCATATTCTTGCATATGATCTAAAAGATATATAAGAAAAATAGGAAAGCATCTATTGATCATAGTCATATTTACACGTGCAAATAGCAAGTTCAACTGATACAACACAAACATACGATCAAATATCCGCTAATGCATTATTATGGTTCACTATTCCGGAAAGGATCGTTAACCAACGGATATTTTTTATTGAAAACGACAGTATAAAAAGCTATTAATTCGATGAAAGAGCATAGAAAAATACATACCCTGATCAACAAAGCCGTCAATATAGTCTTCTGGCTATGTATGACAGTTACTCTATGGCTTGTTTTACAGGTATTTGTCTTTGCCTCTTTCAAAATCCCCAGCGATTCGATGGAACCGGGATTAATTACAGGAGACAATATACTTGTCTGGAAACCGACCGTCGGACCTCGCATATTCAACCTGTTTGCCTCCATGCGAAACGAACAAACAGAGATTTATCGCATTCCCGGTTTCAAAAAGATAAAACGCAATGATATTCTGGTTTTCAATTTTCCGCATCCAAACAGTTGGGATAAAATTGAAATGCATATACTCAAATATTACATCAAACGGTGTGTCGGAATACCGGGAGATACCCTATCCATCCGAAACGGATTCTTTCATGTGGAAGGCGTACAAACTTCCGGTTATATAAAAAACTGATCGAATGGGAACAATAGGGTAGTCTTCAATACAAGGATTCTACGACTTTTCTTAATGGAAAGCCGATCTACGGATATCGTTTCCAAGAAAACTATTATTTCATGGCTGGCGACAAAGGCATGAACTCACAGGATTCACGCTATTGGGGATTACTACCTGAAGAATATACTGTCGGGAAAGCATGGATTATCTGGAAGTCGGTAGACCCATATACGGAATAAATTCAGATGGGACAGATTTCTGATATAAACTGGTTACAACTCGCTGTTAGCGGGATTTTTCGGCTGTGCATCGTTTTGGTCACAGGTAGAAATACAATTGCTTGGATAACTCTTTTTTTCAGTTTGTGCTGCCTGTATAGGTGTTATTTCACCAATTTTGCTTTTCTTTGCGGAAAATTTCAGTCACGTGAATTTAATTATAGAACAAGGAAACACCTCTTCAAAAGTTGCGGTATACAACAAGAAGCACATGGAAGCCTCTTTTGTATATAAGAAATTCGATGTTGATGAATTGGAGTCTCTCTTTGGGAAATACGATTTTGAACATGGAATATTGTCGACTGTGATAGGCAAAAATGAAGTGCTGAATGATTACCTGCGTGGTAAGCTCCGGCGCTTTATCTTTTTGGATGAAACTGTAAAGTTGCCTATAACGGTTCAATATGAAACGCCCGAAACTTTGGGAAAAGACCGGTTGGCTGCGGCTGTCGGTGCCAATTACCTGGAACCGGGAAAAGACCTGCTTGTCATTGATGCTGGCACAGCAATTACTTACGAATTGATTGAGGCCTCGGGTGCTTATCTGGGAGGGAATATCTCTCCGGGAATGACTACCCGTTTCAAGGCTTTGAACTTTTATACAAAAAAACTACCTTTGGTGACGGAACAGGAGGAAGTCCCTTTATTGGGTACCAATACCGAGAGTGCTATCCAGGCAGGAGTAGTGAATGGGATAGTCTACGAGATGGACGGGTATATCGAGAAGTTACGGATAAAATATCCTAACCTTTTGGTTTTTTTAACAGGCGGTCATTCGTTTTATTTTGAAAGCCGACTAAAAAACTCCATCTTTGCAGACATTAATTTAGTGTTGACAGGATTAAACAGAATCTTAGAGTATAATGTTGAAGATTAATAAGCTACTAATAGCAAGCATTCTTATATTGACACAGTTGTCGCTAGCGGCACAAAATAATACTAACTCGCCCTATACCCGTTTTGGGTATGGTGAATTAGCGGATCGTTCATTCGGAGCCGGACGGGCAATGGGTGGCGTTGGTTTCGGATTAAGATCGTCGAAACAGATCAACCCGATGAACCCGGCATCGTACAGTTGTATGGATTCATTGACATTTTTGTTTGATTTTGGTGCTTCAGGTCAGCTTTCATGGTTTGATGACGGAGTCAATAAACAGCACAATATTAATGGGAATGTGGAGTATATTGCAATGCAGTTCCCGATACATAAACGTATTGCGATGAGTGTGGGTATTTTACCTTACTCATATGTCGGATATAGTTTTGGTGCCCGGAGAACATCTGAAGGTGGATTTAATTATGTGGAAACATTTAATGGTTCCGGCGGATTAAACGATTTGTATGCAGGTTTGTCTATAGATATATGGAAGAAGCGTCTTTCTGTCGGAGCGAATGTCGGATATCTTTTTGGAAACATCAAGCATGAGCAGAGTTCTATTGTAGGACAGGGTTCAGAACGGAACACGATTCGTAATCAGAATCTGGAAGTACGGGATATAAAACTGGACTTTGGTGTTCAGTATACCCACCCGATCAGTAAAACAGAAAATGTTACATTCGGGTTGGCCTTTTCTCCCAAAAACCGTTTGAATGCGACTTATATTAATATGACTTATGCGGCAACCAGTTCCGGTTCTGCCGAGATCGTAGCTTCGGATACGACAAAGAGTAAAGCATTTGATATACCGAACTCGATTGGTTTTGGTGCATCATATGTGAAAAATAATAAGATGACATTAGCTGCGGATGTACTGTATGAAACATGGGATAAAGCGTATTATGATGATTCAAAAGATAGTTTTAAGAACCGTGTTCGGGTTGCAGCCGGAGGCGAGTTTATTCCAAATTATCAGAATCGTAATTTTTTCGGTCGGGTAAGATACCGCGCAGGTGCCCATTATAGCAATTCCTATCTGATGATAAATAATACAGATGATGCAGCATATAAAGGTAATGGCTATAATGAATATGGTGTGAGTGTCGGTTTTGGATTACCGTTGGTTGATAACCGTTCGTTGGTAAATGTGTCTTTTGAATACACGAAGATTAACCCAAGTGGTAAAAACATGATTGATGAACAGTATTTCCGTTTTACTGTTAATTACACATTCAATGAAATGTGGTTCTGGAAGAAAAAGGTAGATTAATTTAAATTGCTAACTTAAATTAAAACAGATATGAAAATAAAGGTATTATTAATTGCGGCTGCATGCTCTATGGGAGCACTAGGCGCGTATGCACAGAAAGGAGTAGATAATGGAACACAATTTGGATCTGGTGAGGACAGTATCCGTTGTATAACCAATATCAGCTTGTTCGTTCCTTATGCTAAGGCAGGGAATTTTAAGGATGCATATGATTTTTGGAAAATTGTTTACGATGAATGTCCTGCTGCAACAAAGGATATTTATCTGCATGGTGTAAAGATCATGGCATGGAAGATTGCCAATGAAAAAGATCCGGCAAAGAAAGCTGCTTTGATCGATGATCTGATGGGAGTATATGACAAACGTGTGAAATATTTCGGTGATGACAAACGTTATGGTAAAGACTGGATCGTTTCCCGTAAGGCACAGGATTATATCCAGCAAATGGGAGATAAAGCCGATTATAATAAATTGTATAATTGGTTGGGTGAAATCATCAACGAATATGGAGACAATACGGAAGCATTAGGTGTTTCTTTGTATATGTTTGCTTCTTACCAGAAGATGGCTGATGATCCTAATCACAAAGGACAATATGTTGAAGATTATCTGAAAGCATCTAAAATCCTGGATACTCAGTTGCAGGCTGCACAGGCTGCTAACAATGAAAAAGAAGTTAACAACCTGACAACATTCAAAACCAGTGTGAACGGTGCGTTTGCAAACAGTGGTGCTGCCGATTGCGAAACATTGCAGAACCTGTATGCTCCGAAAGTTGAAGAAAGCAAGAGTGATCTGGCTGCTTTAAAAGAAATCGTTTCTCTGTTGAGACGTGTTCGTTGCCAGGAAATCGATGCATTCTTTGCAGCAGCAGCCTATGCTTATGAACTTGAGCCGAGTGCAGATGCCGCTATCGGTATCGCTAAACGTGCTGTAAAGAATAAAGAATATGACACAGCTGTCAAATATTTTGAAGAAGCTGCCAATATGGAAACAGACCCTTCTTCAAAAGCTGAAGATTATTATATGATCGCAGTGATTAATCTGGATCAGAAAAATTATTCAAAAGCAAGGGAATATGCAAAGAAAGCAGCAGCTACAAATACTAGCTATGGTCAGCCGTACATCCTGATTGGCCAGATGTATGCTGCTACAGTTAAGAATGTATTTCCGAATGACGGTGTTTTGGCAAGAGCTGCCTACAATGTGGCAATCGACCAGTGGGAAAAAGCAAAACAGGTTGATGAAAGCTGTGTAGAGGAAGCTAATAAATTGATCGGTACTTATCGTGCTCATTTACCTTCTACAGAGGAAATTTTCATGCATCCGGATCTGGAAAAGGGTAAATCGTTTACTGTAGGTGGTTGGATCGGTGAGACAACAAGAATCAGATAATTATGACGGAAACGCGTTTTCTTTGTAAAACGAACAAATATGGCATAACAACTACTTTCGCGGTAGTTGTTATGCTTCTTTTATTTATGGCTTCCTGTGGCAAGGAGAATAAAGAAGTGGTGGAAGTAACCTTCGATCCGGAAAATACCTATACGCTGAGAACGACCGATGTCTCCAGTCTTATCTCTGATTCCGGTATCACCCGTTACCGGATGAACGCGAAAGAGTGGTTGGTGTTCGGAAAAGCCAAGGAGCCTTACAGCTATTTTCCCCAGGGTGTTTACGTGGAGAAATTTGATTCCTTGTTTAATGTAGAAGCAAGTGTAAAAGCAGATACTGCTTATTATTGGGATAAGAAAGGGCTGTATAAGCTGATTGGTCATGTGAGTATATTAAGCCAGGAAGGTAAAAAGTTGGATACTTCAATACTGTATTTCGACCAGAAAGAAGACCAAATTTACACAGATGAATACTTTGAGCTGGAAGAAGGGGATAAGATTATCACCGGCATCGGATTTAAGTCGAACCAGAACATGACGAAATATAAGATATTTAATTCGCAGGGAACATTTCCTGTCAGCGATACAGCACGTGATACTTCGCGTGTGAATACTGCAACCGGCGATTCTGTGGCTGTGAATATAGCAAAGCCGGATTCAATAAAATAGAACTGATGTGAATGCATTAACGTACATATTGATTTCATTAGCCTTTTCCGCTTTTTTTTCCGGCATGGAGATCGCATTTATTTCTTCTAATAAGTTGCGGCATGAACTGGATAAAAAGAATAAGAATATGGCCGGTAAGATATTGGATATTTTTTACCGGAATCCAAACCAGTTTATATCAACGATGCTGGTGGGTAATAATATCGCACTGGTTGTCTATGGTTTACAGATGGCAATTGTTCTGGAACCGTTTATCGCCCGTTTCGTTGATAATGAGGCTCTGATTGTTCTTATTCAGTCTATTATCTCGACACTCCTGATATTGTTTACAGGCGAGTTTATCCCGAAGACGATTTTCAAATTGAATCCAAACTTTTCTTTGAATTTGTTTTCGGTTCCTTTGTTGATCATATACATTATATTATATCCTATCTCGAAGTTTTCGGCACTGATTTCTTATCTGATACTGAAATTGGTGGGTGTAAAGAATATTACTCAATCGAGCAGGCGTACTTTAGGTAAAGTGGATCTTGACTTCTTTATTCAGCAAAGTATCGAAGATGCTCCTCTGAACTCAGATATGGATACGGAAGTGAAAATATTTCAGAATGCGCTTGATTTTTCCAATGTCCGTTTGCGCGATTGTATTGTTCCCCGTACGGAGATTGTCGCCTGTGACAAGACTGTCAGTATGGAAGAACTTCGTTCTAAGTTTATTGAAACGGGGTTGTCAAAGATATTGATCTATAACGAAAATATAGATGATATTATCGGATATATCCATTCATCGGAATTATTTAAAAATCCGGAAGATTGGACACAGAGTATAAAGACTGTTTCCATTGTCCCGGAAACGATGGCAGCCAATAAGCTGATGAAGGTTCTGATGCAGGACAAAAAGAGTCTGGCTGTGGTTGTGGATGAATTTGGCGGTACAGCGGGGATTGTGACGCTGGAGGATCTGGTAGAGGAGATCTTTGGAGAGATAGAGGATGAGCATGATATGAAATCATACGTAGCCCGGAAAGTTTCGGACGATGAATACCTGATATCCGGTCGTATGGAGATAGATACTCTCAATGAAAAGTTCAACCTTGAGCTCCCGGAATCAGACGATTACGTAACGATTGCCGGATATATCCTGCATTTCTACCAAAAATTTCCTAAATTGAATGAATCAATCGTAATTGATAAATATACTTTTAAAATCATAAAAGTAACGGCAACGAAAATAGAACTTGTGCGAATGAAAGTAGGCAATTGATGAAAAAAAGTGGAATAAAAGATGTAACAAATTCTTTTTTTCGTATCTTCGTGCCCTTAAACTGTAAAATATAAACTTTAAAAATAAATAACGATAAATGGCTACGCTGGAAAAAATCAGAAGCAAAGCAGGACTGCTCGTACTCGTTGTGGGTTTGGCATTGTTCGCTTTTATCATTGGAGACTTTTTGAACTCCGGTTCTACTTATTTCAGACAAACTCAGGAGAGAGTTGCTAAGGTTGACGGGGAAGTAATTAAAATTCAGGATTATCAAGGACGTATTGATGAAATGACTGAGATGTACAAGATGCAATCCGGTCAGACCAATCTGCCCGAAGAATACATGAATCAGATCCGTCAGTCGGTATTCGATGCTATGGTACAGGAAATTGTACTTGACGAAGCAACTGATAAATTAGGTATGGCTGTAAGTCCGGAAGAATTGTTTGACATGGTTCAGGGTGAGAATATTTCACCGATGATTCAGCAGATGCAGATGTTTGTTAATCCGCAGACCGGACAATTCGACAAAACAGCTCTGTTGAATTTCCTGAAAACAATTGACGACGACAATATCGCAAGCTACCCTGCAGATCAGCAGGCTCAGTTGCTCCAGGCTCGCAATTTCTGGTTGTTCTGGGAAAAGAACATTAAACGTCAGCGTCTGGAACAAAAATATACAACATTGTTAAGTAAGGCTGTTTCAGCAAACGTGCTGGATGCAAAAGAAGCATTCAATGACGCAGCTGAAAACTCTGACATTGTTTATGCTATGCAGTCATATGCAAGCATTCCTGACTCAACAATCGAAGTAAGCAAGAGTGAAATCGAAAAGCTGTACAACCAGCGTAAGGAACTTTACAAACAAAAAGAAGGTAAAGTGATCAAGTATATCGCTGTTGACATTCGTCCCAGCCAGGAAGATTATGACAAAGCAAGTGCTGATATCGAATCTTTGAAAGAAGAATTCACTACTTCTGAAAAGGTGGCTGATATTGTAAATGAAAATTCAGAAGTTCCTTACATGGATGCTTTCTTTACAGAAAATGCCTTTGATCCGGAAATGAAACAATTCGCAACGACTTCGGAAGTTGGTTCTGTGTATGGCCCGGTATTCGATAACAACAAATACAGAATGTTCAAGTTGGTGGACAAGAAAGTTGCTCCGGACTCTGTTAAGGTAAGCCATATTATGTTGGCAAATGGAGACGAAGCCCGTACGACAGCTTTGGCTGACAGCTTGATGAATGTATTGAAGAACGGTGGAGACTTTGCTGCATTGGCAAAAGAATTCTCTGCTGACCAGGCTGCTGAAAATGGCGGTGAACTGGGATGGTTCACAGAAATTACTGCACTGAGAGGTGTAAATGAAGACTTTAAGAATGCTGTTTTCTCTACTCCGGTAAACGAAATTGCCAAAGTAAAATCTTTGTATGGAACTCACCTGGTGAAAGTAACAGAAAAAACAGCTAATGTAAATAAGTATAAAGTAGCGGATATTGACATGACAGTATCTCCGAGCTCTAAAACTTATAGCAATATCTATAACGAGTTGAACCAGTTCATTTCACAGAACAACGATTTAGCTAAGTTGGATGAAGCTGCTAAAGAAGCTGGATATAATCTGATTGCAGGTGTAAATGTTACTGCTGATAACCAGACGTTGGGTAGCATTAAAAATTCTCGTCCGGTAATCCGTTGGGCATTCCAGAATGATAAGGGTAAAATCTCTGAGATCTTTGAATGTGACGATAAGTTTGTAATTGCAGGCGTAGAAGGTACTATAAAAGAAGGTTACCGCTCGGTTGCCTCTTTAACTCCTGCTTTGAAAGCTGAAATCGCTGCTCAGAAGAAAGGTGAGAAGATCGCTGCTGATCTGAAGGCTAAAAATCTGACATCAGTTGAAGCTTATGCTGATGCAATGGGTTCAAAAGTTGATTCAGTGAAGTTTATCAACTTCGGAACACGTCGTATCTCCGGTATCGGTGTAGAACCGAAACTGAATGCAATGGTTTCTCTTGCTGAGGTTGGTCAGGTAAGTGCTCCGGTTGCCGGTAACAATGGCGTATATGTATTTAAAGTATACGATAGAAACAAGGATGCAAAAGAATACAATGAAGCAGAAGAAATTAAAACGTTGGATGCATCAAACGCATATCGCTTCGGATTCCAGGCTATCCAGTCACTGGTTAACAAAGCAGATGTAGAAGATAACCGTATACGTTTCTTCTAAACAAATAAAGCTCAAAAGGTATTACATAATCCTTTTTAAGGAAAGCTGCCGGACTTATTCAGAAAAGTCCGGCAGCTTTTTTTATCTTTGTGCCGGATTAATCGTTATATAACAATATACAATGCAAGAAAAGAGACAATTGTTAGGCATGACGCTGGACGAACTGAAGGAAGTGGCGGCACAGGTCGGTTTACCGGGATACGCTGCAAAACAGATGGCCGATTGGCTGTATAAGAAGAAAGTTACCTCTATTGCGGAAATGACTAATATTGCTGTTGCCAAACGTACTCTTTTGGAAGAGTCTTTTGAGGTAGGGGCACTCCCTCCGGTTGATTGTATGAAATCGGTCGATGGAACGATTAAATATTTATTTGCTACAGGGAACGGCAATTTTGTGGAAGCTGTTTATATCCCGACCGACGACAGGGCTACATTATGTGTGTCTTCGCAGGTCGGATGCAAGATGAACTGCCTGTTTTGTATGACGGGTAAACAAGGTTTTACTGCCAATCTTACGGCAAATCAAATATTGAACCAGATCCAGTCTGTTCCGGAATCAGAATCATTGACAAATCTGGTTTTTATGGGAATGGGGGAACCTTTGGATAATGTGGATGAGTTGTTTAAGGTGCTTGAAATCCTTACTTCTACCTATGGATATGGGTGGAGTCCCAAGCGGATAACAGTTTCCACTATCGGGGTGGCAAAAGGCTTGAAGCGTTTTCTGGAAGAAAGCGACTGCCATTTGGCAGTCAGTCTGCATTCTCCTTTTCATGAAGAACGTTTGTCTTTAATGCCTGTAGAAAAAGCTTATCCGGCGCAGGGCGTCATTGATCTCATCAGGCAATATGATTTCTCCCATCAACGTCGTGTTTCTTTTGAATATATAGTTTTTAAAAATTTAAATGATAGTCTGAAACATGCTAAAGCCCTGATTTGTTTATTAAATGATGTAGATTGCAGGGTTAACCTGATTCGTTTTCATGCTATCCCTAACGTCCCGTTGGAAAGTTCGGATTTGGCGAAGATGGAAGTCTTTCGTGATACATTGAACAATGCAGGGATTGTTTGTACAATCCGTGCTTCGAGAGGAGAGGATATATTTGCTGCCTGTGGAATGCTGTCGACAGCAAAAAAACAACAAAACGGATAGAAGACAAGTCATTTGATAGAAAAGAATTATATTTGTGTTATAAAAACGAATGGGTATGAAAAAGATTTCTTTACAGATTAGCTTACTCATGTTTCTGGTATTGCTGGGAGCATGTAGCTCAGGACCGGTTGGAAAACGCGCCACAGGCCTTGCTTATGAGGTTGTAGTTGTAATGAAAAAAGCTGATTGGGATGGCCCTTCGGGAAAGGCTATTAAACAAGAGCTGACATCTGATGTCCCTGGTCTTCCTCAATCTGAACCTGCATTGAAGATTACTTATGTAGATCCTTCACAATTCGACGGATTATTGACTTATGTCCGCAATATACTGATTGTAAATATTGATCCGTCTATTTACACGAAGGCTTCGGTAAGTTATGAGAACGACCGTTGGGCTAAAGGGCAGGTAGTTGTGACACTGAATGCTCCTTCTCCTGAAGCTATTATTGAATATTCACAGGCTCATCCGAAAGCGCTGGTTGATTTCTTTGTGAAAGTCGAAATGAACCGGGCGATTGGCCAGTTGGAGAAAGATTACAGTACTGTTGTCATGGATAACCTGAAAAATAATCATGACCTGATGCTGAATGCTCCGTCTAATATGACCTATTATCGTGATACGACAGATTTCTTCTGGGCGTCTAATAATGCTAATACTGGTCGTACGGATTTGATTGTATATACTTTTCCTTATACCGATCCGAATACCTTCACGGCAGAATATCTGGTAGCAAAGCGCGACTCGGTGTTGAAGGAAAATCTGCCGGGAGCTTTCCCTGAATCGTATATGACGACTGAGTCCCGTTTTGGGGTTGATTATACGCCGATTACTGTAAACGGGCAGTATTGCGGTGTACTGCGCGGTTTGTGGAAAATGGTCGGTGATATGATGGGTGGACCGTTTGTCAGCCATGTCCGTCTGGATGAAAAGAATAACCGGGTCGTTGTAGCCGAAGGCTTTGTTTTTGCTCCTGAAACAGATAAACGTAACTTTATCCGTCGTATCGAAGCTGCTTTATATACACTTCGCTTGCCGGGTGAATTTGATAAATCGGTGGAAGGGAAGCTGGACATACCGGAAAGTAAGAAATAAACAAACATAATACATGGAAGAACGATTGATTAAGGTGGGCATTACCCACGGAGATATAAATGGCATCGGATATGAGGTGATACTGAAAACATTCTCGGATGCCAGAGTTGCCGAACTTTGTACTCCGGTTATATACGGATCATCAAAAATAGCAGCTTATCACCGGAAAGCGTTGGAATTGCCTCCTGTGAATATGAACATCATTTCCCAGGCAGAAGATGCCGGTATAAACCGGGTGAATATCATCAACTGTGTGGACGATGAAACAAAAGTAGAATTATCGCAGTCGACATCGATAGCCGGAGAAGCTGCATTTTTAGCTTTGGAAGCTGCTGTTACAGACCTGAAACGGGGTGCTGTAGATGTATTGCTGACAGCACCGATCAATAAGCACAATATCCAGAATGACCAGTTCCATTTTCCGGGACATACCGAATACTTGGAAGAGCGTTTTGGCGGAGTGGGCCGGAAGGCATTGATGATTTTGATGAAGGATGGTCTGCGTGTTGCTTTGGTGACCGGACATATCCCATTGGCAGAAGTTCCTTCCAGAATAACCGTAGAGGATATCGTGTCGAAATTGCGCATATTCAATCAGTCGCTCAAACAGGACTTCGGGATTGTAAAACCACGTATTGCCGTGCTTTCATTGAATCCTCATGCAGGTGATGATGGCTTATTGGGAAAAGAAGAGGAAACGATCATTATTCCGGCCATGGAAGAGGCGGAAAAAAGAGGTGTCATGTCTTTTGGACCTTATGCGGCAGACGGATTTTTCGGCTCTCAGATGTACGATAAATTTGATGGCGTATTAGCGATGTACCATGATCAGGGTTTGGCGCCGTTTAAAACGCTGGCCATGGATGACGGGGTTAACTATACGGCCGGTCTGTCGATTGTCCGTACTTCGCCGGCTCACGGAACAGCTTACGATATAGCCGGACAGAATGTGGCTTCCGAAGAGTCGTTCCGCCAGGCGTTATATACTGCGCTGGATATTTATCGGAACAGGTTGAATTATCGGGAAGCTACTGCAAACCCTCTCCGCAAGCAATATTTTGATAAGGGAGGCGATAATGAAAAGCTGGATCTTACCAAAGATGACGATGCAGAGGTTTGTCCTCAGTAAATAATAAAAACAGATCCCCTGGAAATACACTTTTTCAGGGGATATTTGTTATAAAGACTAACAGTCCATATCTGTTGTATTTTATAATAATATGGTCTGTATTGCGCTTTTTGACTTCAAACTTTTTTTGATAGGAAAAGTTTGCGTAAGTTTGTGGTTCAAAATTGCAACATGAATTATGTTTAAAGATAAAACGATCGTATATACCTCCGGAACATTTGATATGTTTCATTATAATCATCTCCGGATGATCAATTATGCCCGTAGCCTGGCTGATATCCTGATTGTAGGAGTGAGCACGGACGAACTGGTTTCTTCTTATAAAGCGAATCCTATTATCCCGTTCAATGAACGCCTTCAAATTATTGAAGCGTTGAAAACTCCGGATATTGTAATACCGCAGCATACACTGGATCATACGGAGATCGTAAAGAAACTGAATATTGATGCTTTTGTTGTGGGGGATGACTGGTTTGGTAAATATGATTATTTAAAAGATTTAGGCGTACAGGTTTTTTATTTCCCTTATGGAACCGGTGTTTCTTCCTCTAATCTGAAGAAAACGATTCATGATTCTTACGAAGAAAATCTGAAATATCAACGACATGCTAAACCTGCCACTGTAAAGGGAAAAGGGGAGGAATAAAGATTACTCATGGAAAAGTGTGCTTTAATTACCGGTGGTACAAAGGGTATAGGTAAAGCGGTGGCTCTCTGTTTTGGGAAAGCCGGGTATAACCTTGTGCTTACTTATGCTTCCGATCCCGGGATGGCCGAACAAACCCGCGAAGGTTTGCAACAGCAATTCGGAATCAATGTGTCTGTGCTACAGGCTGATATTACAAAAAAAGAGTCCATTGATAAAATAGATGCTTATTTGCAGGAGAAGAATTTGCTTTTAGATGCACTGATCTTTAATGCGGGATTGACTTGCCGCGATTCGTTCGAGGACTTGTCACTTACTGATTGGGAACGTGTATTCTTTGCTAATGTTCATTTTCCGGTGTTCTTATTGCAACGTATTGTCGGACGGATAAATAAAGGTGGTAGTGTGGTCTTTACCGGTTCCCTGATGGGGATCCAGCCTCATTCGGTATCTCTGGCTTACGGAGTGACTAAGAGTGCTGTACATGCCTTAGTGAAGAATATGGTTAAATTCCTGGTTCCTTATGAATTGCGTGTGAACGCAGTTGCTCCCGGGTTTGTCGACACCGAATGGCAGAAGACTAAACCGGCAGAAATACGGCGGAATATAGAAAATAAAGTTTCTTTAGGCCGTTTCTGTGATCCGGAAGAGTTGGCCGAAGTGTATAAGATGTTAATAGAAAATAGTTATTTTAATGGCGAAGTGGTCGTTGTAGACGGCGGATATTCGTATAAATAATAGATCATGAGTAATTTGGATAAAGAATACGAAGCATCACTAAAATCAATAGAAACAGAAAATGTTGTCGACCGGGCGTTTTACCGTCCGATAGGTTTTCGTATCGCTCGTATGTTGCGCGGCACGGGGATTACCCCGAATATGGTAACGGTTATTTCTATATTTGTGGGAGCTGCTGTCGGCTTCATGTTTTATCATGATAATCTGGTTTATAATATTTGTGGTATTTTATTGTTGGTCTTTGCCAATATACTGGATTGCGTAGACGGACAGCTGGCTCGTCTGACAGGTATCAAGTCCGCTATCGGACGTATATTGGACGGATTTGCCGGTGATATCTGGTTTGCCTCTATCTATGTAGGTTTTGCCCTTCGTCTGTCTCATGAGTATGGTACTTATTGGTTTTTTGCTTTGGCCGTTGTGTCCGGTTTATCCCATCTGGTGCAGGCTAATATAACCGATTATTATAAAACATTGCATCTCTATTTTATCAGTAAGGACAAAGGAGCTGAGTTCCAGTCGCTGGAACAGGTCATTGCCCGTCATAAGGAGATGAAGCTGGGTATCAATAAAACTTTTTATTTCCTTTATAGGGGATACACATTACTTCAGGTGAAAGCCACTCCAGCCTTGCAGCGTATGTTGCAGAGCCTCCATGCCAAATATGGAGATGATATTCCGGAAAATGTGCGTATTGCTTTTCGTAAACAAAGTCGTGAGTTAATGCGTTATATTGATCTCTTGACATTTAACGGACGTACAATCGTTATGTTTATAGTTGTATTGATCGGAGAAGTATGGGTTTATTTCCTGTATGAAATAATCGTATTGAATATCGTGCTGCTATTGTCGATGCGCAAGCACGAAAAAATGTGCGCATCGTTTATAGAATAAGTAAAAAGTATGAAAAAGAGCGTAGTAGACATTAATGATTTGCAGGAAGCTGCCCCGTTCTTCAAAAGCCGTATAGGCACCTTCCTTGGCAAATTATTGATTAAGTGGTTGAGTGTTGACAAAGTAAACAAAGTACATGCCAATAACTGCCATCTGCGCGGTTCAGCGTTTACTACAGCATTACTGAGTGATCCACTGATCGATATCAAGTATAATCTGCATCATGCGGAAATACTGGATAACCTGCCCGAAGGGGCATTTATAACCATATCCAATCATCCGATCGGTTCGATCGACGGTATTATACTGATCGACATTATGGCTGCTCGTCGTCCGGACTTTAAAGTGATGGTGAACGAGATTCTGGTAAAGATCGGTGCCATGAAGGATAATTTTGTTTCGGTGTTGCCCGATTCAACCGGTAATGGTCCGAATCCGGCCAACATAAACGGGGTGCGTTATTCTTTGCAGCGACTGAAAGAAGGGCATCCGATGGGATTCTTTCCGGCAGGGGCGATCTCCTTTTATAATAAGGATGATAAAGAGATCCATGACTTGCCCTGGACCCATAGTGTGATCCGTCTGATTCGGAAGGCGAATGTGCCGGTATACCCTGTTTACTTTGATTTCCTTAATTCCCGTTTCTTTTACTGGTTGGGAAGTATCAGTTGGAAAATACGTACCTTGCGTATTCCAGCCGAAGCCTTCAACAAACGCGGTAAAACAGTCGATGTGTATGTGGGGAAACCTATCTCTCCGGAAGAAATGAAGGATTTTACGGATGATACGGCATTGGCTGAATTCTTATTTAATCGTACCTATGGTGCAAAAAAATAAGAAACCGCTGATAGATTCTACTCCTGATAGCTGGAATTTGAATTAAGATTTGTAATTTTGGCAGACAAACTGAAATAATTACAGATATTCAATAGAAGATATGATGATTAAGGTTGATGTCCAGCAAATAAAACAGCGTTTTGGAATAATAGGAAACAGCCCTGGCCTGAACAGGGCAATCGATGTCGCTCTGCAGGTGGCTCCGACAGATTTGTCTGTGCTTATTACCGGGGAGAGTGGTGTCGGTAAAGAAACTTTTCCACAGATTATACATCAGAACAGTCCGCGTAAACACGGACAGTATATAGCCGTAAACTGTGGTGCCATTCCGGAAGGAACGATTGACTCAGAGTTGTTCGGACATGAAAAAGGTTCCTTTACCGGAGCT
The DNA here is from genome assembly GCF_023656795.1 of Parabacteroides caeci. Taxonomy (NCBI): domain Bacteria; kingdom Pseudomonadati; phylum Bacteroidota; class Bacteroidia; order Bacteroidales; family Tannerellaceae; genus Parabacteroides; species Parabacteroides caeci. The sequence continues at coordinate 74,134 of NZ_JAMOKT010000013.1, read as the reverse complement.
TTGGCCGACCGTAAAGGATATTTTGAAGTAGCCGATGGCGGAACTATTTTTCTGGATGAAGTAGGGGAACTGCCTATTCCGACACAAGCCCGTCTGCTGCGTGTGCTTGAGACCGGTGAGTTTATAAAAGTCGGTTCTTCAAAGGTGCTGAAAACGAACGTGAGGATTGTTGCTGCAACCAACGTTAATCTGATACAGGCGGTAGCCGACGGAAAATTCCGTGAAGATCTGTATTATCGTTTGAATACCGTACCTATCCAGATCCCTCCGTTGCGTGAACGTCCGGATGACATCATTTTGTTGTTTCGTAAATTTGCCGGAGACTGTGCGGAGAAATATCGTATGCCGCCGGTTCGCTTGGATGATGAAGCACGCCAGCTGCTGACCTCCTACCGTTGGCCGGGCAACGTCCGTGAGTTGAAGAATATAACGGAACGTATCTCGGTTATCGAAGAGAACCGTGATATTACAGCAGACGTTCTGCGTTTGTATCTTCCTGATCTGAATGTGGAAAAATATCCGGTGCTGGTCAAAAAGCAGGATAACGACCAGAAGTTTTTCAATAGTGAACGCGAGATACTTTACCAGGTTCTTTTCGATATGAAGAAAGATGTCAATGATCTGAAAAAGCTGGTTCATGATATAATGGGAGGTAAGATGCCTATGCCGGTTGCCGATGAGACACCCTATGCCCATCCGATTCGTCCGGTACATTCTGCTCCGATTCAGGAAGCGGAAGCCGTAGAGGAAGAAGAAACACTTTCTTTGGAAGAAGTGGAGAAAGAAATGATCCGTAAAGCATTGGAGAAACATAACGGACGGAGGAAAAATGCGGCGGCTGATCTGAAAATATCAGAACGTACTCTTTATAGAAAGATTAAAGAATATAATTTGGAATAATATGTTGAGAAAGAATATAATCTGGTTTTGTTTACTGATAGGAGTCATGGTGACGGCCTGTTCCATTTCCTACAAGTTCAACGGAGCTTCGATTGACTATACAAAGGTAAAAACAATATCTATCAAGGATTTTCCTAATCAGGCACCTTTGGTTTATCCTCCGCTATCACAGGAGTTTACCGAAGCATTGAAGGATATTTATATCCGTCAGACACGCCTTCAGATGGTCAACAATAATGGTGACCTGGAGCTGGAAGGTGAGATTACCGGATATGAACTGACACCAATGGCCGTAAAGGAAGATGCCTGGTCTTCGCAGACAAAGCTGACGATTACTGTGCGTGTACGTTATTCCAATCGTACGAATCCGGATGAAGATTTCGAACAGAGTTTCTCTGCATATCGTGAGTTTGATGCTACCCGGATGTTGCAGGACGTACAGGCCGAACTCTGTACGGAGATCATTGACGAGTTGACGGATCAGATTTATAATGCAACCGTAGCCAATTGGTAATATATGAAAGCTGCAGACTTATATCTACTGATGGAAGACCCCTCTTTGCTGACGAAGGAAACACTTTCCCCGTTACAGCAGGTAGTGGCTGAATATCCGTATTTCCATATAGCCCGGATGCTTTATCTGAAGAATCTGGCTGTATTGAATGATATACGCTTTGCCGCAGAACTGAAAAGAATGGCAGTTTACATACCGGACAGAAGAAAACTATTCGCACTGATCGAGGGAGAACGTTACGGGATGCCGTTTGCGGCATCAGCGGAAGAAAATGAACCGGCAACAGACTCTTTCTCCCTGATCGATGCTTTTTTGGCTGATCGTGAAAGTGAGGGAGAACAACAGGCGGCTGATCCTACCATATTGTTTCAGCCTTCCGTTTCATCTGATTATATATATTGGTCGTTGTCAAAGGATGATATATCGGCGGAAGAGGAGCCGGAAGCTAAGCTTCAGCATCATGACCTGATCGATTCTTTCATTAAAAATGACGAACAGCGGGCACCGGGCAGCGGATTAGTCTTATCCTTGCAACCGGATGAGCCAGTTTCCCAGGGACCATTGAAAGAAGGGGAGAACGAACAACCCCGATCGTTGGACGATGATTCTTATTTTACCGAGACATTGGCTCATATTTATGTTAAACAGAAACGGTATGAGAAGGCATTGCAAATTATTAAAAACTTATATTTGAATTATCCAGAAAAAAATGCTTACTTTGCAGACCAAATTAGATTTTTGGAAAAATTGATTATTAACACTAAAAAATAAAACTAAAATGTACGTATTTATTTCTATTCTAATCCTGATCGCTTCAATACTTCTGATCTTGATAGTATTGATCCAGAACTCAAAGGGGGGAGGTCTGGCTTCGGGATTCTCTTCATCTAACCAAATTATGGGTGTACGTAAAACCACAGACTTTTTGGAAAAAGCAACATGGGGCCTGGCTGGTTTTGTTATTGTTTGTAGTATCGTTATTACAGCATTTATCCCAAGAGCAACAACTACTACACAATCTGAAATCAAAAAACAGGTAAACGAAGCTGTAACAATCGACCCGAATACGGTAGCTCCTAACTTTGGAACTGCTCAGCCGTCAGCAAATGCTCCGGTTGAAGAAGAAACGCCGGCAGAAGCTCCTGCTCAGGCTGAATAAGATTTAGATTTTATTGCATATACTAAAGGCATTCCATTTCGGGATGCCTTTTTTTATATTAGGCTTCATATTAAATTTAGAAAGATTTGAGCTATCTGCTAATTATAGGATGAGCTAGTTGGCGACGGTGTCTTCAGGCTGTAGGTCTGTAACAAACTAGCCCAGGGTTCTAACCCTGGGTCCCCTTGAATCCTTCTCTTTCTGAGGCACCCTGTAGGGGTGCGACAAGGTAGAAAGGGTTGATATTTATCTTGTTCCGCCCTTACAGGGCGGAAAGGTAGGAGCGAGTTTTATAATCCCAGGGTTGGAACCCTGGGCTGGTTTGTTAAAGCCTTACAGGCTTATATTGACACCGTAAAGGTGGTTCGCGAACCGCCCCTACCAACGACGCAACATTCACATCTGATAATTATTGAAACACTTACCTCTGTCAAGAAAGGAATCATATAAGGAAACTCTCTACAATGATTCCTTTTCGTCTAGAATGAAAAGAAAGGATAGTACTAATGTTTTTTTATTTAGAGGTAGGTGTAAATCGATTTAGACCTACCTCTAAATGAAAATAGACCTACCTCTAAATTTATTTACACCTACCTCTGACAAAAGAATCGTTGGATATATGTCCGAATGGCTTTTAGGCAATACTGATAAAGGATAGTTATATAGATATAGGGTGGTGCAGGTAGGGGTGAACGGTTTGTGGATGTTTATATCCGGATAGATATATTTTATGAGGAATGACAGTTGATTTTTGTATCTTTGTTGAGACAGATTAAACTGTTTTATATTAAACAATACAAATATGGAGATGATAAATTTTGACGGGCTACTGATTGGTATCGTTACTTTTCTGATAATCGGGTTGTTTCATCCGATAGTTGTTAAGGCTGAATATTATTGGGGGACTAAATGCTGGTGGATATTCCTTCTTCTGGGGATTGCCGGAACGGTTGCTTCTTTGCTGATAGAGAGTGTTTTTGTCTCCGCTATCTGCGGTGTGTTTGCCTTTTCTTCGTTCTGGACAATCAAGGAAGTATTCGAGCAGGAAGAACGCGTATTGAAAGGATGGTTCCCTAAAAATCCAAAAAGACAATATCCGGAAAAATAATTGTATCTTTGTAGCCGTAAAAGAATACAGCTATGAAGAAGAAAAAGAAAGTCTCTCCGCTGGACGAGTACATCAAGGCAAACCGCAAGGGAAGCCGAGAAGCGGAAATAGAGAATCACGGACGTCCGGTCAGTCATAATCGGGTGCATGTATCGAAAAAGGTTTACAACCGTAAAAGAGATAAGGCAGATGCCCAGGGGCGTCTGCCTTATTTGTGTCGTCAGGTAGCCTGATTTACTCTTATTCTTCTTTCAGATATAATCCTTCGCGTGATAGCTGATGGTCGAGGTTGGCTACTCCCAGACCGACAATAGCCATGACCGTTGCAGCATGTTGTTGATATTCAGGAATGCTCTTGGTGTATAAGTCACGCTCCGTATGCCATATCTCATCGTAGCTGAAGTTATAGCCTTTGATGTCTTTCTCCATAAAACCGATGGTCGGTACGCCATCCAGTGCAAAGACGGAAGCATCCGTACCGCCCATGGTGGTCGGCTGTTTACGCGGTTCGGCTACTTTGACTTCGAACGGATATTCGGTATTAATCTTCTTTACCGGTTCGCATATCTTCACAAAATCATCATACATGGCTTGCGGTACACTAATACCCACCGGAGGAGTAGGGCCGCCGTCACGGTTGAACAGATTCGATATTTTATCCATCTTCTTTGGATTCCCCTTAACCCAGGCCTGTGCACCGAGCAGACCGAATTCTTCACCTGCAAAAGCACAGAAAAGCATCGTGCGTTTAGGCTTTGCTCCCGAAGTGGCAATCAGACGGGCGGCTTCCATAACAGGGGTAACGCCTGAACCATCATCGACCCCGCCGGTTCCTACATCAAAAGAATCGAGGTGGCCACTCAGCATAACATATTCCCCCGGATGTTTACTTCCCTTTATGGAACCGATTACATTATAATATTTGACCGGTCCCAGGCGGAAATGGTTACGTATATCGAACTCCAGCATAAAGGAACGGCGTTCTTTTACCATCTGTTTGATGATGGCGTATTGATGTTCATCCAGTTTGATATCGGGTACGGTCGGTAGTTTTTCGATGGTCATATCCTTATCGAATACGACATTCTTATCATAAAGTGCACGCAGTGGGACAGAAGCCGACTGGATAAAACCTAAGACACCGGCTTCGCACATTTCCTTGTAAAAGAGAGCCGGTTTTTCTTCATTTAAAGGCAGTAAGGGGGTATTCTTTTTATTTACCCAGTTATCCCTCATTATCTCACGGTTTTTTTGAGCGATTGTGTTGTTTTCTGCAATAACACCTGCACGGTCATAGTCTGCTGTTGCCGACCAATCGATTGGCCAGCCTGTGTTTTTGCCGTTTACCAGTATCCAGGCGCCTTTCAACTGTCCTTTCATCCGGTCGAACTCATCTTGTGTCAGGGGCTCTAGCAGCACGTGTCCCCGTTGAAGTCCTTTCGTACCGGAGGTATAGGAAGGGGTGACGAAATGCAACTCCATCCCGTTTTCACCAAGCAGCTTGCCGAACCACGGGCCCCGGTTGAATCCGACGGGTAAAGTTCCGGCTTCCTGTAACTCCACTTCCAGCCCCCATTCTTTGAACTTGGAGGCTACCCATTCGGTGGCGTTGTCATAGGCATCCGAACCGATAGGGCGTCCGCCGAAACGGTTGGTCAGTATGTCCAGATGGTTCATGACCTGATTGTCGGAACGTCCGGTTTCAATGATTTTATTTACGGCGGCCTCCTGTGCCGGAAGGGAAGTTATGGTCATACAGGCCATGGTTGCGAAGAGAAGTATAGTCCTTTTCATATCAGTGTTTGTTTAAGTCTTGCAAATTAATGGATAAAAATAACGTATACCAAATGAAAAGCAGGAAATAATAACAGAATCGTTACCTTTTTGTAAAAGTAGTGCCGATTGAGTAACAAAGGTTCTCTGAATCCTAATAAAGGTTGTTCTTTCAGTCTCTTACTGCTTTGTCTGATTGCATCGGTAATCTTCTTTGCAGTACGTAATCCGCATAGCGTTTTATAAAAGTGGAATATTTCTGTGATTTGTTCTTTTGCGATGGGGTCCCATCTTAACTTTTTCATCTGAGTGAATCCAGATAGTTGTCCATATCATCCTCTTCGATAAATTTACCGGAACGGTAATTTTCTTCAGATTCAGCAACAACCGCTCTGAACTCATCGGAAGTAGGTGCCCAGGGATAGGGCTTACTTTTAGATGCAGCCTTTTTTAGAGATAATGCTTTAGCGTATTTCTCCAATTCAGTGAACTCCTCTTCATCCATCGAAAGGACGAACTCGGTAAAGTGTTGTTTCCGTAAATTTAATTCCATTGTTGTCATAATATCTCTTCTTTGGTTTTCTTATTTGACAAAGATAAGATATTAGTTCTGAATTATATTTACATTTGTGGGCAAAACAGAGATAAGCGTATGATATTTTACTTTTCAGGTACCGGAAACTCCCGTTGGGTGGCGAATGCTTTGAGTATCGCGTTGGGAGAACCTGTCGTTTCGATAGCGGAGGAGTTAAAAACCAATAAAAAGGAAATTGTCTGCCCGCTCAGGGAAGATGAGAAAGTGCTGTTTGTCTATCCCGTACATTCGTGGGGACCGGCTGTCCCTGTTACCCGTTTTATCTCGAAGCTGAAGCTGACCGGCTACGATAAGCAACCCGTATATTCCGTATCCACCTGTGGCGACGAATGCGGTTATACCGCTGACAGGATGCAGAAAGCCTTGTCTAAACGGGGGATTAGGCTTACTGCCGGTTACTCGGTCATTATGCCGAATAACTATATCCTCCTGCCTGGTTTTGACGTAGACAGCAAGGAAGTCGAAAGACAGAAACTGGAAGATGCGCCCGCTGCCGTCGCTGCTATCGCTGCTGCTATCCGCGAAAGTAAAAACGTTAATTTATACAATAAAGGAAGCCTGCCGGGACTCAAAAGCTACTGGATATATCCTCTTTTTGCTAATTTTGCCATAGGGAAGAACTCCTTTCGGGTAACGGATGCCTGCATCTCATGCGGTTTGTGTGAGAAAGTTTGTCCGACCGGGACCATAACGCTGTCCGAAGGAAAGCCTGTCTGGTCGGATACCTGCGTGCAATGTGTTGCCTGTATCCACCGTTGTCCGGTACGTGCCATAGAATATGGCAAGATTACCCTGAAGAAAGGAAGGTATCATCATCCCGATGTTAAATAAGTTGCGCCTGTCAACTATAAAAACAAGTAAAGCAAAATGAAACAACTAGTAATGATGGTTATGGCTGTGTTCCTGTTGGCAAGTTGCCAGGAAACGCCTAAAGGTTATGTGATAAACGGAGTCGTGGAGAATATGCCTGACGGTAAGATTTACCTGAAAACGTTCCGTAATAAAATGTTCTTCGATGTGGATACCGCCGAGATTAAGGATGGTAAATTTACATTCAAGGGAGAAGTGAGCCAGCCCCTGCTGTATGGCCTGGCTACCGAGGATATGAATTATCCGGTACAACTCTTTGTTGAGAATACGAATATGGACGTAACGCTCGGAAATGACGGCGAGACGATTATCGTTCAGAACTCTCCGGTCAATACGATTTTCCAGGAAAACCAGAGTAAGGTCTTTGAGAAAGGTTTCAATATAGATAGCCTGATAAGCAAGTACCCGGATTCGCCGGCTGCGGCTTTCTACCTGTATCGTTATTTCACCTATCAGCTTCCGTTGGACCAGTTGAAGGCGACCCGTGCCAAGATAGCTTCGGCACTGGCTGACTGTCCTTATGTAAAAGACCTGGATGGCATCATCGGCCAGTTGGAGAATGTGCAGATTGGCAAGACGGCTCCCGAATTTTCTTTGCCGGATACAGCCGGTGTGGCTGTCTCTCTGTCCGACTTCCGCGGTAAATATGTATTACTTGATTTCTGGGCTTCCTGGTGTCCTCCCTGCCGTCGTGAGAATCCGAATGTAGTGAAGGCTTTCCAGGATTACAAGGATAAGAACTTTACGATTATCGGTATCTCCCTGGATAACAACAAAGACAAATGGTTGAAGGCCATCGCCGATGACAACCTGACCTGGACACACGTCTCCGATTTGAAATATTGGGATTCAGAGATACCTGCCTTGTATGGTGTCCGCGGCATTCCGGCAAACGTATTGCTCGATCCTGACGGTGTAATCATCGCCAAGAATATCACTGGCGAAGATTTGCCTAATACATTAAAAGAAGTAATCAAATAAGCATGAAGCGCAATCTGCTTATCTCTTTTTTCAGTCTTCTCTGCCGTACAAGAACTTTTTCCAGGATAAGTTCGGTCCGGGGCATATCGTCAGCGACACAACAGCCGCCGGTAATTATCTTCGCCGCGAAATGGCTTCCTATACGGAAACGGAAGGGGAGATTGCAGAGCCGACAGTTACTCTCCGCATTACCGTATCATCAGTAAAGAAATTTTTGAACAAGAATTACAACCTTTAATACAATTGTCATCCAACTAGTTACAACAAACTATAAACCCTTCTTGTTTTATTATTGAAGAAGAATATTGAAGAAGAAGGAGATGAGAATTGCAATCAGCGGTAATTCAGGTTTTATAGGACAGCATCTGACAGAGTTTCTATCTGTTGGCGGAGATGTCGTTGTCCCTTTGAAACATGCGATGTTCCGTTCGAGGTCGGACGAAAAGCTGAAACAGGCATTGACCGGATGTGATGTTGTAATCAATCTGGCCGGAGCTACGATAAACCAGCGTTGGACAAGGAAAGCCAAACGTAAAATAATGAACAGCCGTATTTATACTACCAGGCGGTTGGTATCTATCATCAATGAGATGGAGGTGAAGCCGGAGGTATTTATCTCCGCATCAGCTGTCGGCATTTATCCGGATAACGGTATTTATTCGGAAAGCAGTACGTCTGTGGGAACGGGTTTCCTGTCTGAGGTCTGTATCCGTTGGGAAGATGAGGCGCAGAAGTTGTCGAGAGACATCCGGTTGGTGGTAGCCCGTTTTGGAGTTGTATTGTCAAAGGATGGAGGGGCATTACCTAAGATGTTGCTTCCATTCCGCTTTTTTGTCGGAGGAAAGATTGCTTCCGGCAAACAGGGATTCTCCTGGATACATATGGAAGATGTGCTGCATGCCATGCAGTTTATTATCGAACATAAGGATTTGTCGGGAGTTGTCAACCTGGTTGCTCCCCAACCACTGACGAACCGGGCTTTTACAAAGGTGGTTGCCGAAGTGATGCATCGCCCGGCTTGGTTACCCCTTCCCCGGAGAGTATTCAGGTATCTTTATGGAGAAGGAGAAGAATTAATCACCAAAGGACAACAGGCTTATCCGGCCCGGTTACTTTCAGCAGGGTATGTATTCCGTTATTCGGATATACGGCTGGCGTTACTTAGTTTCATGATGTAGTAGGCACGGAAAGATTACTTCTTTCATCTATTATAAAGAAGTAAAGGATAAACAATTACATACCTCCTTAACTTCTATCTCTAAAGTCCTGACTCAGTAAAATTATCCTGTACACCCTGGTGAATTACGGTGTACACCTTAGTCTGACAACCTGTACACCGTAATCGGCTATCCTGTACAGGGTAGTAATACTTACTAACGACTTATGCATTAGTTAGCAGTGACTTTAGTGATAATAAGTAGTAACTTTTGAGATAATATTCAGTGACAATTTCTCTAAGCTGATACAAATATAATACATAATGTTTTACAAAAACATCTGCCATCTGTTACTATCTCGGATATATTATTAATTACCAATAAATTAAGGGTTGCAGATGCAGTGTGTTTATCTGCCACTGTATCTGCCATCTGTCACCTGCATATATAGTAAACGCTTCAGAATAATATTAATTAAAGAGTGGTAGATGACAGATGTGGTTGCAGATAAAATCAGGTATCTGTCACCATCTATATGGCATATATACAGTGTGTTATATGGATTGGTTGCAGATGGTAGATAAATATACAAAACTTTGTGTAGTATCTTTCTATTCTGTTTATTTACCTGTTCGCGGAATTAATTTGTTTCAGTTATTATCAGATATGAGTGTTTGTTTATAGCAACTGGTTGTAACTGGCTCCCCTCTTGAGAGGGGGAAGGGGGTGTGTCATATTCCCGCCCATACAATCACCATAATCAGAGTCACTTGACTATTACAGGTTCATTTGCCGTCTGCTTCAGCTGACGGTTTACAAGTTGTTTCTCTCTTTTGGCTTCAGCCACATTTCTCTTAGATAGAAAACTGTAAGAAATGGGACTAAAGTCCAATGAGATAGATCCTTTACTAATCCGTCAGCTGAAGCAGACGGCAAATAAACCTGTAACAAGGCTTGTTTTATTGACTGGCTTTAACACACCCCCTGCCCCCTCTCGAGAGGGGAGCCAGTTACAACCAGTCACAAAACCGATAGCTCAATTATTTCTAAATTAGTTATACCGAATTCACATAATATAAAAAAGGGGGCCCTGAATACACAGAGTCCCCTTTCTATCTTATGATTGCTTTATTTATTTGTAGCTATAGCCCGCTTTCTTTTGTGCGCTGCTGGCATTTTCTGCCGGGATTAAAGTGAAGCCCCACTTGTATTCCTTGTCAGCAGGTAATGTATATTCAGGTTCAGGACGTGAATACCAACTGTCGTAACCGGCCAGTCCCTGTTGTTTCAGGTCAACACATACTTCAACGAAGTTACGCGGGGTAATATCATTGATGTGTGTCTGGCGAGGTTTATCGTACGGACCGATGTTCGGACGGTTGTTGATTTCTTCCTGTGTGAAGTTGTTCCACTGGTACGGACGGTTGGTTGTCTTACCGGCATCGAAATCTTCTACTGAGTTACGCATGGCGTTGAATTCCATATCATCGTCAGCAACGATTAACAGGTTCTTGCCTTTGCCGCCTAATGTGAGCCAGCGAGTATCGCAGTGGTGGCCGTTTTCCTGCGGACGAACATAGGGGAAGTATTGCTCTTCTGCCGTGCTCTTGTATTGCCCGATCATGTAACCGGCTTTACGGTCCCAATAATTCTCTACTGGTCCGCGACCGAAGTATTCCAACTGGTCCATAGTCACCGGCAGACGGAAACGTACGCCGATACGGGGAACAACCATTTTGTCACGGTCGCTGACTTTGTCACGTCCGGGTGAAAACGTAGCAGTGGCAGTCGCTTCGGAGATTCCAATCTTTACGCCATCCAGATGAGCCGGGGTGAAGTGGGTAGCCACATTCATTACACCGTCGGGATAAATCTTATAAGTGATAAGGAATTCGTTACCGGCCGGTAATTTATATTCCACATTTACGATGGCATTTCCGTCGACGATTTCGGCAGCAGCCTTAGTCACGTTGAAGTTACGACTTGACAGTTCCCATATTTCTAAACGTTTCGGGTTACCGCTTCCGTAGTCATTGTCGTTAGGAGCACGCCAGAAGTTCGGCTGGATACCGAAGCCTTCGTTGAAATATTCCGTGCCGCCCACCTTATAGGAACTAACAACACCTGACTTCTTGTCGAACACGAAGTTCACTTTGGAAGAAGTTACTTTTACATTGTCACCTTCTTCTGATACGGCCAGTTTAGGACCACCTGCCTTATAAGCAACTTTATCGGCTTCTATCGGTAAGCGGAACTGGTCTTGAGCTATTTCATAACCGGCAGGAATTACACCTTCCTGTTTGTTAGAAGTAACAACGAAATTAACCAGATAGTCGACGCCGGCCTGTGGTTTCAGACCTGCTACGGGAACAGTGATTTCCTGTGAAGCCTGCGGAACCAGGTCAAGTGAAACTTTATCACTCTTGATTACCTTGTTGTTTGCTTTTACAGTATATGTAATCGTATAATCCTTCAGGTTGGTGAAGTAGAAGCGGTTCGTGATTTTAAACACGCCGTTAGCTACATCCACGGCATCGAAACCAACGTTCTGATGTGTAAATTTCACCTCTTTCATGGCTGGATGCGGAGTGCGGTCCGGATTTACGATACCGTTGCAAAGGAAATTACCGTCGCTAGGCATATTAACACCGAAGTCGCCACCGTATGCATAATAGTCTTTGCCGTTTTCATCCTTAACAAGAAGTCCCTGGTCTACCCAGTCCCAAATCCAACCACCCTGGAGGTTCGGATATTTGTAGATAGCTTTCCACTGTCCCCAAAGGTTACCGGTCGAGTTACCCATGGCATGGGCATATTCGGAAGGAGCTATCGGACGGTCGCTACCTTCTTTTCCGATTTCTTCCAGCCATCCAGCACTTGGATACTGCGGTACATACATGTCGGTATTCCATTCCCAAAGAGCACGTTCGTAGTTGACCGGACGGTTCATTGATCCTTTTTCCTTATTCTTTACATACAGGTAAGTCTGGTAGAAGTTATATCCGTTACCGGCTTCGTTACCCAAAGACCAGATAGTTACCGACGGATAGTTCTTGTTACGTTCGTACATATTCATCGTACGGTCCATGTGCGGCAGCAACCATTCCGGATTGTTACCCAACGAACCGCCTTTGCTCAGGCTATAATACATACCGTGCGATTCCACGTTGGCTTCATCATAGACATATAATCCGTATTCGTCGCAGAGTTCATAGAACCGACGGTCCTGCGGATAGTGGCACAAACGTACAGAGTTGATGTTGTTTTTCTTCATCAGTTCGAAGTCTTTACGCATCAGTTCTTCTGTCATATAGTGGCCAGTCTGTGGGTTATGTTCGTGGATATTCACCCCTTTGAACTTAATCGGCTGTCCGTTGAACAATAGCACGGTGTAGGGTTTCCCGTTGCCGGCAATCTGGTCGATCGGTTTGATTTCGATGCGGCGGAAACCAACGTTCGAAGGAATGACTTCCGTTACTTTACCGTCTTCCTTTACCGTCATCAACAGTTTGTAAAGATTCGGATGTTCAGCACTCCAGGTGGCGACATCGTTCAGCTCTTTTTCAAAAGAAGCTGTCTTGATACTGTTGGCTCCGACCCATAACTTGTTGTCGGCAGTTGCAACAGTCTGTCCTTTTGCATCCAGCAGTTCGTAAGATACAGTGATGTCTTTTGCTGCTTTCGTATGGTTTTTGATGTCTACGGCCAGGTTGAAGATACCGTTTTTATAAGTATCGTCCAAGGTAGAGATTACGCGGAAATCGTTTACTGCAATCTTGGGTTGTGACCACAGGAATACATCACGTTCGATACCGCTGATGCGCCAGAAGTCCTGGCATTCCAGATATGAACCGGTGCTCCATCTGAATATCTTCAGGGTAAGAACATTCTTTCCCGGTTGCAGATAGTCGTTAATCAGGAACTCTGCCGGATTTTTAGAATCTTCGCTGTATCCGACCTCCTTGCCGTTCACATAAACGTATAGGCCTGATTTGGCACCTGCAATGTGCAGATACACATCACGTCCGTCCCAGTTTGCCGGGATTTCGAAATCACGACGGTAAACGCCTACCGGAGTTGCTTCCGGCAATAACGGAGGCTGCGGGTTACGGGGTTTGAACTCGTAGCCATGGTTTGTATAGATGGCTGTACCATGTCCCTGAAGCTCCCAGTTGCCCGGCACGGTAATATCATCCCAGGAAGAAGTGCTTGTGGAAGGATCTGTGATATTTGCCGGAAGATCTTTGTAGGAGTTTACAAAATAGAATTTCCAGGTTCCGTTCAGTAATGAATAGTAGGGACTCTTTTCAAAACGTGAAGTAAGGGCTGTCGAACGGTCGCCGTACGTCATAAACGAGCTGCGCGGCAGTTCTTTGTTTACGGCAACGACCTGAACGTCCTGCCAGTAAGGCTTCGTGTCCTGGGATGCAGTCGCATTATCAGCCAATGCAGTACCCAAAAGGAAGCAACCGAATGCTCCGGTGAGCATTGCTTTCTTAACCAAGTGTTTCATTTGTATTTATTTAGGTTGGTAGTATCTGATAAAAAAATAGAGGTGTTACAACAGTCAGTTTTGTCATGGCGGACTTGACCCGGGATGACAGGATAGTGACTTTTGATACACCTCCATTCAAATGTTATTTCTTATTTAGCTGCGTAAAAAGAATAACCTTCTGCAACCTGGCGGAATGCTAATACACCTGCCTGGTTTAATTCAACATTCATTTCCTTACCATCCGGCAGGTACATGACAACTTCGTCGTTGTCTTTGAACTTTAACAGTTTTGTAGCTTCACCGTCAGCTTCTACGCTCCAGCTTTTATCGCTTTCGTTGAATACAAGGTCAATTGCCTTTTCTTCACCTTCTTTTTGGATATGGTATCCGTCTTTCTTGGTTTCAACCGTGTAAACACCGTCTTTTCCGTTGATTGTTTTTACTGTTCCGGCATCGGCAACAGGATTATCTCCGCTCCAGAATTCGATAGAGTTCAGGACCAGTATGTCTGCAAGTGCAGAAATTTCATATACGGGGACGATCCAGAATGCAATGAATACTAATTCGTTAACGAACTTACTGTCAATATTTTTATTCCAGTCAAGAAGTTTGTTAGTTAAGCCGAATGATCCGATGCAAGATGAAAATAGAACACTGCTGGCTAAAGTAGTTGCCACTAATAACGTTAAACCTTTTTTCCTCATGAATTATAAATTGTTAGTAGTTAATTTGGGGACGAAGATAACAATTTATATGATAATGGCAATTAGCATTCATTGTATAATTCGATCATTCAGTGTCTATTTTTTCATCTGATGCGGTTCTTCTTTAAATAGAGAGGCTGCGGTTCACTTTTATGTAAACCCGGCAGCCTCCTGTTTTTATCAGTTAACCGATATGATCAATAACCTGGATTCTGGTCAGTAGCCAGCAATGGATTCAGGTCGATAGCGGTTTGAGGGATCGGCCTCAACTGCATGCGCGTATCCCATTTCATGGTGATGATTCTTTCGCCGTCCGGGGTCGTGATATCAACATTGTTCATTTGTTTACTCCAGTAATCGTTGCCGTAGCGGCACAGGTCGTCGTTGCGTAGTCCTTCTCCAGCCAGTTCAATCCGGCGTTCGTTCCGGATCAATGCAAGTCCGGCTTCCTTGCTGAGGCTGGTTGGTACGTTCGGCATGCCGCAACGGTCACGCAGTTGATTCAGAGCGGCTTGTGTCTGTGCATCAAAACCTGTTGTTTGCGTATGTGCTTCGGCAAAAATCAGCAGGATTTCGGCGTAGCGGATGCAAGGATAATCACCTGTCGCTTGTCCGTCGTTGTTCGCATCGTTTTCCAACGGAGACATTTTACGGAAGTTGAAACCGGTTTTTGATTCATTGTTACCGTTCTTGATCCATTCATAGATGAAGTCGTTGCCATAGTTTGTTTCATACCAACTCTTGAACGGGAACAGGATGGATACATATAGGCGGCTGTCGCGGTTTCTGAATTCCTTTATGTAGTCATATTCTTTCAATTTCCCATTATCGATAAGGTTTGATGCGAAAGAGAGAAATTTAGCTTCCCCTGCCGGTGGTGTATAGGCATCCAGGTCACTTTTTATTTTATTGTAGGCCTCTTTTCGTTGATCGGTCGTTGGAACATTAGGTTCGCTTCCGTCGACAGCCCAATAAGAATCCACCAGGTTTTGTGTCGGGGTAACGGATGACCAACCACCTAACTGGTTCGGGCGTATGCTTGTATAGCGTGCCATATCCTGATAATCCCAACTGGATGCGGTATATTGCCGTGTCATGACATATTCGGGGTTATCCGGATTCCCATTTTCTGTATGCCACAGGGTTTCATAGCTGAACATTCCTTTGATGAATTTATCTTTGTCTATGCCATATTTATCGAAATCAATGAACAGGCTCATTTCTTCTGCCTCTTTTTGCTGGGCTTCTGACAACTGGGAAATCCTGAACAGCGAGAAACCACCTTCATCCATGATCCTTTTAGCTGTTGTTTCGGCTGTCGCATAGTCACCGAAATAGAGGGCAGCTCTTGCTTTTACCGCCAATGTGGCATATTTGGTAATGCGCCCTTTTTCATTCGGGTAACCGCCGGAATAGCTGGCTGGTAGAGCCTCGGCAGCCTCTGTTAGCTCTTTCATGATAAATTCACGGACTACACTGACTTCATCGCGCGGAATATTTGGCGCATCATAAGACAATACATCTGTGATCAGTGGAACTTTACCGAAAGTGAGAGTCATACCTAGATAGCTCCAGGCCCTCATTGCACGGACTTCTACTTTGAAACGTTCTTTTAGAGCTTCGTCCATTTCACAATTGTCCACCTCTTGCAGGAAGATGTTTTGTTTACGGATTGTTTCGAAATTCCAACCTTCATCATACAGGGCACTCAATCCGTTTTGCTGATAGACCGGACCGTTTGATTCCCATGCATATTGGCAATATGCATCATTTGAATAGGAGTCACTGTGCACTGCCGATCCGGGGATACTGGCTGAATAAATGGCATTCAGATTATACCATGCGTCTTTTTCTGTTTTCCAGTATGTTTCCGTTGCAATATTGGAAGTGGGTTCCACTTCCAGGTCGCAACTGCAGACGGCTGTTCCCAGAAGCGTACAGAAGAAGATATTTTTGAATAGTTTATTGAATGTTTTCATTTTATTTATATTAGAATGTTAAGTTTACACCAAGTGATACGGAAGATGTTCCGCGTGTATTGGTTCCACGACCTGATGCTGTTTCCGGGTCGAAGTCTTCCATCCTGTGGTCGGCACGGATCGTGAACGGATTTTCTGCTGATACGTATAATTTCAGGGCGTCTATCCCCAAACTTTGTACTGTTTTTTTCTGGAATGTGTATCCGAAGGTAATGTTCTTGATGCGGAAATAATCGGAATTGAACAACCAAAAGTCAGAGAACTTGTTATTATAAGTCGAATGTGCACTGGTACGTGGATAGATACGCGGATAAGCTGCGTTCGGATCCGGATTGTCGACTGTCCAGCGTTTCAGGTGATATTCGCGCGGACTGGCATTGTCGGAGAATGCCCAGGCCTGTTCCTGATAGAAACGTACTAATGTCCCAGTAACTCCTTGTCCGAACATACTCAGTTCGAATCCTTTATAGCGTAGGTTCAGGTTTACGCCATAGGTGATATCCGGTACATCGCAACCCAAGTAATCCCGGTCTTTATCTGTCAGTTTTTTATCACCATCGAGATCCACATATTTGATATCTCCGGCTTGGGGGGTTATTCCGTCTGTGATATAATTACCTTTGTCTATGTCTTCCTGAGTCAATAAACCGTCAGAACGAAAACCGTAGAATGTACCGATCGCATAACCTACTTTTTTGATCCATGGGTCGTCAATCATCGGGTCGTTGGCACCCAAATCTTTTACCTCATTCCAGTTCTTAGTGATGTTGAAACCTGCCGTATAGGAAAAATCACCGAATGAATGATTGTGAGTAACTGAAAATTCCACCCCTTTATTGCTGACTTTTCCTATATTTTGAGACACTTTGTTATCTTTATTGATACCGATTTCAGCCGGACTCGGATATGCCAACAGGATGTCTTTAGTCTGTTTGTCGTAGTATTCACCGGTGAAATTCAAAAAGCCGTTGAGGACATCGAAGTCGACGCCGATATTAGTGATCGTTACGGTTTCCCATCCCAGGTTTTTATTGGCAGGTTTGGATTCTATGATGCCGTTTACAATTGAATTTTCAAAATTGTAATTGCCTCCTTGTGCATAGGTTGAGAAATAATCATATTGGCCTACATTGTTGATGTTACCCAATTGCCCCCAAGAAGCGCGCAACTTTAGGTTGTCGATCCATGAAATCTCTTTCATGAAATCTTCCTGACTGATTCGCCAACCGGCGGAGAAAGAAGGGAAGACTCCCCATCGATTGTCTTTATGAAACCGCGAAGAGGCATCCGAACGAATGTTGGCTTCAAACAAATAACGTTCTTTGAACGAATAATTGATGCGGGCGAAATAAGACATCAGTTTATCTTCATAGGTTTTACCTTCTGTAAACATATCGTTTGGTGCGCTCGAACCACCGTTTATACCAGTCATTCCGTTTGTTGGGAAATTTTTGCGGTATGATTTCTGTTGCTGATACTGGTAGTGTTCATACGAAACGCCGGCCAATACATTGATGTCGTGGTCCGCATTGTTCCAGGTATAGTTTGCTAGTCCATTATATGTCAGGCGGGAGTTTTCATTCCAGTCGTAAGTCATCTTGGATGCCGTCACATCGGTTCCATTCAGTTCCAGACCTGTTTTGAAATCTTTGATCTTGTCTCTGTTGGCTTCATATTTTTTTTCCTTATAGTCATAAGCCTTGTAGATCATTTCTCCAGTTAGGACTAGTCCTTTTACCGGTTTGATGTCGACAGCCAGGTTGATCAATGTGTTTTGTGATTTGCTATTTGACCAGCCGCCTTCTTCCAGCTGGCGTAGCGGATTACGCTGCATGCTTACTAAAGATGCAGGTTTACCGCCTTCATAGCTACCCCATGCCCCGTTACTCTGGCGAGCTGCATAGGTAGAAGGTACGGTCAGTAGATTTACATAAGCAACGCCTCCGTTATCTGTTTTGGACGTATTCTGGATATATTTTATGTTGGAACGCCACGACAACCATGAATTAATATCCGAAGAAAGATTGGTCACGAGGTTATATCGGTTGGAATAAGAATCCGGAGTAAACTTGTCATCGTACATGTATCCTAAAGATGTATAATACTTGACTTTATTACCTCCGCTGACGCTGACAGCATGTTTGGTCATAACCGATACGTCGTCCAGCACCAGGTCATACCAGTTGGTGTTTGGATACATGTCCGGATTACTGCCGTTGGCAAACATTTCTATTTCTTCATCGCTATATGGCATCTTTGCGTTTGGATTGTCGTTGAATGCGGCTTCGTTAGTCAGCTTGGCATACCATTCAGAACCTAACACTTTCGGAGTGTATGTCGCAATTTTCATTGAGACTGTTCCGTCATAATTTACTTTTACGTCTCCCTCTTTTCCTCCTTTTGTTTTAACCAGTACTACTCCATAAGCAGCACGTGAACCGTAAATAGCGGAAGATGCAGCATCCTTCAGGAAGGAGATACTTTCGATGGAAGTTGGATCGAGGTTGGAGAAAAATGATGCGTCGGCAATAGCACCGTCGATCACGAACAGCGGGGAAGATGTACCCAAGTTACCCCGACCACGCATGTTGATCGAAGGACTGGACCCTGGTCGTGTGATGATCGTTACACCGGGAACTTGTCCTTGCACAGAGGCGAGTACATCAGTATTGACGCGTTCTTTTAGTTCTTCCGATCCGATGGAAGTAACCGCTCCTGTCAAATTTACCTTTTTCTGCACACCGTACCCTACTATAACTACTTCATCCAAAGCTTTAGAATCTTCTTGCAGGATGATTTTTCCTTTAGCAGCTTCTGAGGCTTTGATCTCAATGGTTTTAAAACCGATGCTGCTGATAACCAGGATGTCATTAGGATTTGCTTCCAGAGTGAATTTGCCATCCAAATCTGTAACAGTTCCATTGGTTGTGCCTTTAACAATGACATTGGCACCGATCAGTGGTTCATTCATTGCTCCGTCAAAAATGACTCCACTTATGGCTTTTTGCTGTTGGGTAATAGATACATCTGTTGTAGTTGCGTACAAGGAAGATGTGGTTACTGAAACAGGAAAAGCAAGTGCGATTAAAAGCAAAGAAACTTGATTTTGCTTTAAAATAGACCTGTAATTCATGTGTTTTTTGATTAATAATTAATACTAGTTAGAGGTTATCATAGTTCTAGCAGAACTATGTCTTGTGTGTTAGAACTATTCGTTAGTGAATCAGCTATTTAGGGTAAAATTGGTAACAGATAGAAAAAAGCATGTTAACTTAATTGTGTAATTAATAATTAACATATTCGACTTAAGTTCTTGTGGATCGTAATTAATTTTAATATATTTAGGCATTGATAATAAAAAATATACTATATTTGCGGTGTCGTTATAAATTAGTTCTGCTAGAACTTAGTCGTTTCTATTTGTAATCTTCCGAGTATTTTTCCTGATATTACTAATTATTTTTTTTCTACCGATAAGGTACTGTCCGGTTTTGTGACATATATTATGATACTGCATTCAGCTAATTTGGAGTGGTAGGCGATTTTTGTGTACTTTTGCAGCCATAAAAGAAATAGATATGATTTCGGTTGAAGGACTAACAGTTGAATTTGGCGGATTTACGCTTTTTGATGATGTTTCGTTTGTGGTAAACAAGAAGGATCGTATCGCACTGGTCGGTAAGAACGGGGCGGGAAAATCTACGATGTTGAAGATATTTGCAGGTTTGCAGTCTCCGACATCCGGTACGGTGAGTATTCCCAAAGAGACGACGATCGGCTATCTGCCTCAGCAGATGCAGTTGACCGACAGCCGTACTG
The DNA here is from genome assembly GCF_023656795.1 of Parabacteroides caeci. Taxonomy (NCBI): domain Bacteria; kingdom Pseudomonadati; phylum Bacteroidota; class Bacteroidia; order Bacteroidales; family Tannerellaceae; genus Parabacteroides; species Parabacteroides caeci. Next base: position 54,080 of record NZ_JAMOKT010000013.1, on the reverse strand, counting down.
TCCGTGAAGAGGCGGAACAGGCTTTCGGTCATATCCAGGAAATGGAAAAGGAGATCGAACGGCTGAATCTGGAACTGGCTGAACGGACCGACTACGAAACGGAATCGTATCAGAAGTTGATAGATAAGGTAACACATCTTTCCGAACATTTCCAGCTGATGGGGGGAAGCAACTACCATGCAGAACTGGAACGTACCTTGATCGGTCTGGGATTTAACCGCAGTGATTTTGAACGTCCGACTTCCGAGTTCAGCGGTGGCTGGCGTATGCGTATCGAGTTGGCAAAGTTATTACTTCGCCGTCCGGACGTGTTGTTGCTCGATGAGCCGACCAACCACCTGGATATCGAATCTATCCAATGGCTTGAGAATTTCATTGCGACCCGTGCCAATGCTGTGATCCTGGTTTCGCATGACCGTGCTTTTATTGATAACACCACGTCCCGTACGATCGAGATCGAGTTGGGAAGTATATACGATTATAAAGTAAAGTATTCCGAATACGTTGAGCTTCGTAAGGAACGCCGCGAACAACAACTCCGTGCCTTCGAAAACCAGCAGAAGAAACTGGCTGATACCGAAGCATTCATTGAACGATTCCGTTATAAAGCGACCAAATCTGTTCAGGTACAGTCACGCATCAAACAGTTGGAAAAGGTAGAGCGTATCGAAGTGGATGAGGTAGATACAGCCATGCTGAGCCTGAAATTTCCTCCGGCTCCCCGTTCCGGTTCTTACCCTGTGATTATGGAGAATGTGGCTAAACGTTATGGAGATCATCTGATCTTCAAGGATGTCACATTGACCATCAACAGAGGGGATAAGGTCGCTTTCGTCGGAAAGAACGGTGAAGGTAAATCGACGCTGGTCAAATGTATCATGGAACAGATCGATTATGAGGGAAAACTGCAATTGGGGCATAACGTGAAGATCGGTTATTTTGCCCAGAATCAGGCGCAGTTGCTGGATGATAACCTGACGGTCTTTGATACGATCGATTATGTAGCGCAGGGTGATATACGGACCAAGATCCGTGATATCCTCGGTGCCTTTATGTTTGGCGGCGAAGCGTCCGATAAGAAGGTGAAAGTCCTGTCGGGAGGAGAAAGAAGCCGTCTGGCGATGATCCGCCTGTTGCTGGAGCCGGTCAACCTGCTGATCCTCGATGAGCCGACCAATCATTTGGATATGCGTTCGAAGGATGTCCTGAAAGATGCGTTGCGTGAATTTGACGGTACCGTGATTGTCGTTTCCCATGACCGTGAATTTCTGGATGGCCTGGTAGATAAGGTTTATGAATTCGGAAACCAGCGTGTCGTAGAACATCTGGGAGGAATCTATGAATTCCTGGAAAAAAAGAAGATGGATAGCTTGCGTGAACTGGAACGTTCCACACAGGCAGCTTCTTTGGCAACGGATGCGGATGGCCAGCCTACACAAAACAAACTTTCTTACGAAGCACGCAAAGAACAAAGCAAAGCGATCAAGAAAGTGGAGAAAGCTGTTGCCGAGGCAGAAAATAAAATAACGGAACTGGAAAACTCCATAGCCGCCATTGAAGCCAGGCTGGCGACTCCCGAAGGAGCTTCCGATACCTCTTTATATAATGATTATTCATCATTGAAAAAAGAGTTGTCCGACACAATGGACACATGGACGGAGTTGACCATGGAATTAGAAGAATTGAATGAGAAAGCGTCCCGGTGATCCGGTGGCGCTTTTTTTGAAATATATTGATTAAAGAAGGATTGCATTAAATAAAAAGTATTTACTTTTGTCAATTGATAGACTCCGGTTTATCATACCATGAGATTGAACTAATTGATAAATAACAAACGCCTAATTTATAGACAAATATTATGTTAACTCAAATTATTAACGGTCGTATCCTGACACCACAGGGCTGGATGAAAGATGGTTCTGTTCTGATTAGTGATAACAAAATTCTGGAAGTGACCAACTGTGACCTCGCCATAGTTGGTGCAAACCTGATTGACGCCAAAGGAATGTATATCGTTCCGGGCGGAGTGGAAATTCATGTTCACGGCGGAGGCGGACGTGACTTTATGGAAGGTACGGAAGATGCGTTCCGTGGTGCCGTGGCTGCTCATATGCAACATGGTACGACGAGTATTTTCCCAACTTTGTCGTCTTCAACCATCCCGATGATCCGTGCGGCGGCAGCTACAACTGAAAAGTTGATGGCTGAAAAGGACAGTCCTATCCTCGGATTACATTTGGAAGGCCATTATTTCAATATGAAGATGGCCGGTGGCCAGATTCCTGAAAATATCAAGAATCCGGACCCTGAAGAATATATCACGTTATTGGAAGAGACGAATTGTATCAAGCGTTGGGACGCTGCGCCTGAATTGCCGGGTGCCATGCAGTTCGGTAAGTATATCACTTCGAAAGGCGTGTTGGCAGCTGTCGGACATACACAGGCTGAGTATGAAGATATCCAGACGGCTTATGAAGCGGGTTATACACATGCCACCCATTTTTACAATGCTATGCCCGGTTTCCATAAACGCCGCGAGTATAAGTATGAAGGAACTGTCGAAAGTATCTATCTGATCGATGACATGACAGTGGAAGTGGTAGCTGACGGTATTCATGTCCCGCCGACAATCCTTCGTTTGGTATATAAAGTGAAAGGTGTGGAACGTACTTGTCTGATCACGGATGCACTGGCCTGTGCGGCCAGCGATAGCCAGGTGGCTTTCGACCCGCGTGTGATCATTGAAGACGGGGTTTGTAAACTTGCCGACCGCTCAGCGTTGGCCGGTAGTGTTGCAACGATGGACCGCCTGATCCGTACGGTGGTACAGAACGCCGAGATACCTTTGGAAGATGCGATTCGTATGGCATCTGAAACGCCGGCCCGTATCATGGGAGTTTACGACCGCAAGGGTTCTTTGCAACGTGGTAAAGATGCCGACCTGATGGTCTTGGACAAAGATTTGAATGTACGTGCTGTCTGGGCTATGGGTAAATTGGTGGAAGGTACTAATAAGTTGTTTTAACGGGATCGAACAAGAATAAAATATAGAGGAAGTTATGTTAACTCAAATAATAAACGGACAGATCCTGACGCCGCAAGGTTGGTTAAAAGACGGTTCTGTTCTGATCAGTGATGGTAAAATACTGGAAGTAACAAATAGTGACCTGGCTGTGATAGGGGCTACGGTGGTAGATGCCAAAGGAATGTATATTATTCCGGGTTTCGTTGCTATGAATATACACGGTGGCGGTGGATATGATTTTAAGGAATGTACAGAAGAAGCTTTCCACGGGGCAGTGAACGCACACATGAAATATGGGGCGACTTGTATTTTCCCGACATTGGGCCCGCTTCCCATGACTGAAATCAGGAAAGGGGTTGCCTTATGTGAAAGTGCGATGGCAGAGAAAAACAGTCCTGTGTTGGGATTACAGTTGGAAGGACCCTATCTGAATCCAAAGATGGCAGGCAGTTTACTGACGGACGCTTTGAAAGATCCTGATCCGGACGAATATAAATCGTTACTGGAAAGTACGAATTGTATTAAACGTTGGGATGCAAGTCCGGAATTACCGGGGGCATTGGATTTTGCCCGTTATGTCTGTTCAAAAGGTCTTTTGGCAGCTGTTTCTCATACGGAGGCAGAATTTGAAGATATTAAAGCTGCTTATGAAGCCGGTTTTACGCATGCGGCTCATTTCTATAATGCTATGCCTGGATTCCATAAGCGTCGTGAATATAAATATGAAGGAACGGTAGAGAGTGTGTTCCTGGAAGATGATATGACAGTGGAGGTGATTGCTGATGGCCGTCACTTGCCTTCAACAATCCTGCGTCTGGTTTACAAGCTGAAAGGTGTGGAACGTACATGTCTGACAACGGATGCATTGGCTTATGCTGCTAATGAAGGAAAGCCGGTGGATGATCCCCGTATCATTATCGAGGATGGCGTTTGTAAACTGGCTGATCATTCCTCATTGGTTGGAAGTATAGCTACGATGGATGTGCTGGTTCGCACAATGGTGCAGAAAGCCGGAGTACCTTTGGCTGATGCTATCCGTATGGCTTCAGAAACGCCGGCCCGCCTGATGGGAGTAGACGATCGCAAGGGTTCTCTGCAACGTGGTAAGGATGCCGACATCGTTATCCTTGACCGTAAGCTGAACGTTCGTTCTGTCTGGTCGATGGGACATTTGGTGGAAGGAACGAATACATTGGCTTAGTACCAACTTATAGGTAAATAGATATTTTTGATAGGGTTCTTTAATCTTTATTTGCCGAAGAATTGTTATATTTGTAGTTCAAGTAAAAAAGTTCTACTAAATCGTAATTAAACATGAAGACGAACCTTAGTTCTCAAATTACCCTGACGCGTATACCGCTCAGGTATTACCGTCCGGAAAACGCTTACGAGCAATCAGTTTTAACTCGTATGGAGAAGATTCCGACAAACATCTACGAATCAGCTGAAGAAGGATCTTTCGTGATCGCGAAAGAATTGGCCTCACAAATACGTAAAAAACAGGCAGCCGGCGAACCTTTCGTTCTCGCTTTGTCGGGTGGACGTTCCCCTCGGAGTGTATTTAAGGAATTGGTTCGTATGCATAAGGAAGAACAACTGAGCTTCCGCAACGTAATTGTATTTAATGTATACGAGTTCTATCCGCTGAGCGCATCGACAAACAGTAATCTGGCTTATTTGAAGGAGTCATTCCTCGACCAGGTGGATATTGATCCGAAGAATATCTATTCACCCGACGGTTCTATGCCGAAAGACGATATCTTCGAATTTTGCAGACAGTATGAACAGCAAATCCAGAATTTCGGCGGAATCGACTATATCCTGTTGGGAGTAGGGCATGCTAGTAATATCGGCTTTAACGGTCCGGGATCATCTGCCAATGTCGGAACCCGTCTGGTTTTGTTGGATAACGATGCACGCAAAGAAGCTGCCCGTACATTCAAATCAATTGAAAATGTTCCGGCAAGTGTAATCACAATGGGTATTTCAACTATTCTGAGAGCTAAGAATGTGATTCTGATGGCCTGGGGTGAAGATAAATCACGTATCATTGCCAATACGGTTGAAGGTAAGGTCAGTGAAACAGTTCCTTCTACTTATTTGCAGACTCATATGAATGCAAAGGTGGTGATCGACCTGTCTGCCGCTTACGAACTGACAAGAATCAGCCATCCCTGGTTGGTTACCAACTGTGATTGGGATAACAAACTGATCCGTCGCGCTATCGTTTGGCTGTGCCAGTTGACTGGCAAACCGATCCTGAAACTGACAAACAAGGATTACAGCGAACACGGACTGGGCGAACTCTTAGCGTTGTATGGTTCCGCTTATAATGTAAATATCAAGATATTCAATGATATTCAGCATACAATCACCGGATGGCCGGGTGGTAAGCCGAACGCAGATGATTCCAACCGTCCGGAACGCGCTACCCCATATCCGAAGAAAGTGATCGTATTCAGTCCGCACCCGGATGACGACGTGATCTCTATGGGGGGGACTTTGCGCCGTTTGTGCGACCAGCACCATGATGTGCATGTGGCTTATGAAACTTCCGGCAATATTGCTGTGGGGGATGATGAAGTGATCCGTTACTGCGAGTATCTGCGTGATGTTTGCGACAAATATTCTCCGAATGACAGTACTGTTAAAGACAAAGCGGAAGAGATTATCAAATACCTGCGTTTCGAAAAGGTAGAAAACGGGGAACCGGAAAAGAAAGATGTCCTGTTCATGAAAGGTACTATCCGTCGTGAAGAAGCCCGTCACGGTTGCCGTTACTCGGGTGTGAAAGATGAAAACGTTCACTTCCTGGATCTTCCGTTCTATGAAACAGGTCTTGTTAAGAAGAATGATCTGGGTGAAGCCGACGTCGCTGTCGTAAAGAAACTGTTGCAGGAGATCAAACCGGACCAGATGTTTGTGGCCGGTGACCTGGCTGATCCGCACGGAACACATAAGGTTTGTCTGGATGCCGTACTGGCTGCCATTGATGAACTGAAAGACGAAGAATGGCTGAAACATTGCCGTGTTTGGATGTATCGCGGAGCATGGGCAGAATGGGAAATGGACCACATCGAAATGGCAGTTCCTATCAGTCCGGAAGAATTGCGCTTCAAACGTAATGCTATCCTGAAACATCAGTCGCAGGCAGAAAGCGCACCGTTCCTGGGTGACGACGAACGTCTGTTCTGGCAGCGTGCCGAAGACCGTAACCGTGCTACAGCCGAACTGTATAAGGATCTGGGTCTGGCTTCCTATGAAGCAATCGAAGCATTCGTTCAGTATATGATCCCGTTTGATAAATAAGACTTAATTGTTTCTATAAAAAAGAGCGCTTACCTGATGGCAAGCGCTCTTCATGTTTAATGTTGATGCTAAATTAATAGGTCGTTCCCTGGAAAATGTTTGACTGGGCATATGAAACTAATGTTCCTGTCATTGTCAGGTCTCTTCCTGAGAAGTTCGGGTCTACGGTAACTGTTGCTTTGTTGCTTCCGTTCATCAATACCAGGTTTACAGTGGCAGAGATGAAAACACCCTGGACACTCATTGACAGGTAAACGTTACCGTTTTTGTCCTGTTTGGTCTGGATGTTGGATGCGCTTCCCTGTACGGTAACACCACCTAATCCGTTAGGACCTGGGTACGGAGAGTTGGATGCGATCTGTACCATTGCCTGGCCATCATTCAAAGAGACGAAGTTTGTGTTTGAGTTTACATAGTAAACCTGTCCGTTCATTGGTTGTACGGAGTTGGCTTCCAATACAAAAGACTGGTTGGTGATAGCTTGCATGGCAGTGTTGAATTCCTGTTCGTCCATGATAGCATCCTTCGCTTCTCTTGCTTCTTTCTTAGCTTCTCTTTCTAACTTTTTCTCTGCTTTTTCTACGGCTTTACTCTGAGCCTGTACATGTGTCATTCCCCCCATTACAAGAGTGAAAACGACGATAAAAGATACAATTCTTTTCATACGATTTAGTTTAAAACGTTTTCAAAATGTAGTAAAAGAACAAGCATGAGTAAAAAAGGTTCCTAACAAATAGATGATTGTAGATACTATAACATTTTATCATGCTAATTTGGTTAATCCTCATTTTTATTATAGAATCTTTTATATAATAGGTAGTTGCGGGGTAACCAGACTAGGTATTCAGCGAATTATCCTGTACATTTGCGGGTAATATCAGATGATTAAAACGAGAAGATATGAAGATCGATGTATGTTTTTCGCCGGCCCTGTATCCGGTATATCATAACCCGGAAGCAATTGTCGTAGTAGTGGATGTGTTCCGGGCAACGACAACGATGGCGGCGGCTTTCAAGAATGGCGTTCGCAGTATCCGCCCGGTAGCGACGGTGGAGGAAGCTCAGGAATATAAGGCAAAAGGCTGGCTGGTCGGTGCCGAACGTAATGTGAAACGATGTGATTTTGCCGACTTCGGAAATTCACCGTTCGACTATACGCCGGAGAAAGTAGCCGGCAAGGATGTGATTTTTACGACGACCAATGGTACCCGGGCTATCACCATAGCGAAGTCTGCTTATCGTGTTATTACAGGGGCCTTTGTTAATTTACAGGCGGTTGCGGACTATTGTCTGTTTCATGGACGCGATGTCGTTGTTTTATGTTCCGGCTGGCAGGACAAGGTGAATATAGAAGATACTTTGTTCGGTGGGGCTTTGGTAGAAGTGCTTGCCAAAACCGGTAAATACCGCCCGGCTACGGATGCCGCAGTCATTGCCCGCGACATGTGGACGAATAATAAAAAGAACCTGATCGCTTATCTTGCTCCGACCGACCATATGGCTCGCCTGAAAGCCAATCATCTGGAAGATGCCGTGCCTTTTTGCCTGACACCGGACAGTGTCGTCGTTGTACCGGAGTTGGTGATAGAAGGGGAGACTTTGGTATTGAAGAAGGTGATGACGATTTAAACAGATAGATTTATTATATTTGTAGATTACTAAATAAAAAGATTATGCCGGTAAAACCTTATTCTCATCCGGATGATGAGCAACAACATCAACAACGTTTAAATGAACCATCCTTGGCGTATGGTTATGATATGAACGCATTGAAGGTAGAAGCTATTGGATTATTAATGAATATTGATACTCCAGCTTTATTGCATAAAGCGATAGACAGCCTTTCTCATATATTGAAGGAAGGATCAGGTTCACCTATTCAGTTTACTGTAGAAGAGTTAAAGGATGAACTGAAAGTGTCGGTGGAGCAATCCAGTATGGGACTAGGTATATCACAAGAAGAAATGCTTAACAGGAAGCCATCATGGATGAAATCCGAATAAAGTGGTTGCCCAAGGCTGTAGGACATATTGACGATCATTGTGCCTTTCTTGCTGAAAAGAACGAAAAAGCAGCTTATGAGCTATATATAACATTAGTAAAGTCAGCAGATATATTCTATACATTTCCTCAGGCTGGTCCGGTTGAACCTTTATTGGCAGATATGCCGGAATGTTTTCGCTCTTTGGTAGTAAACGGACATTATAAGTTAGTTTACACAGTTAAAGAGTGTCTGATTGAGATTCATGCTGTATGGGATTGCAGACAAGATACTTTACGATTAAAACAAGTATTGGAAAGATAACATAGAAATGGCTATAATAAATAAAATACGTTTCGGGGTAGTAGGAACGAACTTTATAACAGATTGGGTGATTGCCGGGGCACGGCAGGACGAACGTTTTGAACTGATTGCCGTCTATTCGCGGACACAGGAGACGGCAGATGCATTTGCTGCCAGGCATCAGATTCCCTATACATTTACTTCTTTGGAGGAGATGGCGCAAAGTCCGTTGATAGATGCGGTGTATATTGCTTCTCCTAATTTCTTGCATGCTCCGCAGAGTATTCTTTGCATGAAGCATGGCAAGCATGTGTTATGTGAGAAGCCGTTTGCTTCGAATGCACGGGAGGTGAGGGAGATGATTGAGGCTTCCCGGAAATACAATGTGACGCTGATGGAGGCGATGAAACCGACGCTGACTCCAAACTTCCGTGCCGTACGTGAGAATCTGCACCGGCTGGGGACGATACGGCGTTATTTCTCCTGCTATTGCCAGTATTCGTCGCGGTATGACAAGTTTAAGGAAGGGATTGTGCTGAATGCTTTTAAGCCGGAACTCTCGAATGGGGCAATGATGGATATCGGTATCTATACGCTTTATCCGATGGTAGTCCTGTTCGGGCGGCCGGAGAAGGTGGAGGCGACAGGTGTCGTGCTTTCTTCGGGGGCAGACGGACAAGGGGCCGTGAACTTCCAGTATAAAGGAATGAATGCGACTATCCTTTATTCGAAGATAGCTAACTCGTCATTGCCGACAGAGATACAAGGGGAAGAAGGAAACATCATTCTGGACCGGGTGAATATTATTAGCAAGGTGACTTATCTGCCCCGGATTGCCGCAGCGGCGGGCAAGAGTGCCATTCCTGAGCCGCAGGATATCAGCGCGGTGACGGATAAGGACGAATACTACTATGAGGTGGCCGAATTTATAGACCTGGTTCTTGCCGGTAAACGCGAATCGGCTATTAACAGCCATGATAATTCATTGATAACATTGGAGATTATTGACGAGATACGCCGGCAGTTGGGGGTTGTTTATCCGGCTGATAGGTGATTCGGATTTTATTAGATTTGAGCTATCTTTTATAGCAACTGGTTGTACCTGGCTCCCCTCTGGAGAGGGGGAGGGGGTGTGTCATATCCCCGCCATACAACCACCAAAATCAGAGTCACTTGACTATTACAGGTTCATTTGCCGTTTGCTTCAGCTGACGGTTTACAAGTTGTTTCTCTCTTTTGGCTTCAGCCACATTTCTCCTAGATAGAAACCTGTAAGAAATGGGACTAAAGTCCAATGAGATAACCCCTTGACTAATCCGTCAGCTGAAGCAGACGGCAAATAAACCTGTAACAAGGCTTGTTTTATTGACTGGCTTTAACACACCCCCTACCCCCTCTCAAGAGGGGAGCCAGTTACAACCAGTCAATAAACAGATGATTCAATTTTTTCTATAATTGCCACTATCCTTTTAAACCTCTCTGATAAAATACTTCGCCAGGAATTCCCAATTCCCATGAATGATATCTTTTCCGCGTTCGGGGCTGAGCAGGCTCTTGGTTTGGGCATCGGCGAGCATGCCGCGTTCTTCGAGGGCTTTTAGCAGGTCTTTGCTGCAATGTTTGACGATGAAGAAAGATAATCCCTGGTCGGAAGCCTTTTTCTCGTCGTAGAACGGGTTTTGTTCGTCTTTGATGAATTCGATGCCGTCTACCAGTAATTGGAGGCCTTCACGGGGAGAAGCATATACGGCAAACTCGTTGAATTCAATGCAATCGGCCAGCGGAGTATATTCGCTTTCCTCCAGTTTCAGTTGCTGGGTGGTGAAGTCGATGAATTCCTGCTTGCTCTTCATATAGAATAATAACTTGCCGTCCGCAATTTCAGTGAATTTATCGTAGACAGCCTTGTTACTTTCTTCCCGTTCCTTGATGGCGGGGTCGACAAAAGATTCTGCTTTTTCCGCTTTATCGGCGAAGGCGGCATAGTCCGGATGCGTTTCCGGTATGATAAGCGAGAGCCATTTCGGTGACGTGTAGGCCAGGAGAGGCGTCCGGCTGATATGAGCCAGCGAGTCGTAGATAACCATGACAGCCTGTGTGTTCTGCCGTTCGTCCGGGTTCTGGCGCCAGTATTCCTTTACCGTTTCGCTCAGGTCGACGTTAGAGTCGGTCAGCAGGTAAGAGTTGTAGTGGAACCAGTGGAGCAGTTCGGCCTGTTTCTCCGGGTCCTCGTATGATGTTTCCGGGGCGAAAAGAGCCTGCATCTTTGTGTTTTCGGGAGCGGTAGTCCATTCCTTGCAAAACAGTTGGTAGATGAGGCGGGCCGTCTCTTCGTTGGCTGGGTTATCGGGGTTGACGAAGGTGCCTTTCTTGGCACCGTGGTACTGCTGGGTATAGTGCCAGAGCAGGAAACGGACGTCTTCGTAGTTTGCCTCGTCGTCGTAATAATGGTCGCTGACGGTATAGAAAGGGAGATAGTTGCCTGTCTGTTTCTTATATTCCGTGATGAATGCACGCCATATGTTCAGCCCGGATATCACGTCCTCGAAATAAGCCGCCATACGCATGCTGATCTGGATGACATCTTCCTTTTCGAACGAGTTCGCCAGGTCGGTCTGTTCCATCATTTCATGTATCTGATTGGCAATGCGGGTATAATAAAGGTCGGTCGGACCTGATTGTTTATAGGGATGCAGTTGCAGCCAGTCTTTCGGATAGATTTTAGTGTTCTTCATATATTGTTTATCTGTTTAGAATAATGAAGATGCAAATGTAGTAAAATAAGTTTACATGTAGATTGTTGTATTATTTTTCTGTCTGGTCTAAAAGTTTCTGGTCTGTACCCTGTATCCGGAATGTAACCACCTTGTCATACAATGTGACAAAATCTAAATAACCCTGAAATATCCTCTCTTTACTTTTGCTCTCGAATAATTCAAAGATGTAACAAGTATTAAAGAATGAGTACTGTAAAAGTTAGGACGATAAAGAAACTGCTGGGCCTGTTGGTTGGCTGTTTTCTCTCATGGGCGGCCGGGGCGCAGACCGGAGTGATTTGCGGGACGGTGACCGACGCCAAATTCAAAGAAGCGCTGATCGGTGCGACTGTAACGATCGAAGGAACCTCTGTCGGCGCGATTGCTGACGTGGACGGTAATTTCCGTATCGAGAACATAAAGCCGGGTGTATATAATGTGGTAGCTTCCTATGTCTCTTATAATTCACAAACGATCAAAGAGGTCAAAGTCGTCGCCCGTCAGGAGGCGGTGTTGCGTATCGAGCTTTCGGATGCCGACCTTCAGTTGCAGAATGTGGTGGTCGTTGCCCAACGTAAACTGGGAACAGAGACGGCTGTTATCAATACGGTACGGAAAAGTCTGCCGGTCGTGAGCGGTATTTCCTCCCAGCAGATCAGTAAGACGCAGGACAGCGATGCAGCCGAGGTACTTCGCCGCATCCCCGGTATCACGATTGTGGACGACCGGTTTATCGTGGTGCGCGGCCTGGCGCAGCGTTATAACAATGTCTGGCTGAACAATGCCACGACGCCTTCGAGCGAGACGGACAGCCGGGCTTTCTCTTTTGATGTGCTGCCTTCTTCGCTGATCGATAATATGATGGTTTATAAAAGTCCGTCGGCCGAGGTTCCTGCCGATTTTTCAGGTGGCTTCGTGCAGGTGATGACGAAGAATATCCCGGAGGGGAATACCTTTGCAGTTTCTTATCAAATGGGTTTTAATACGAATGCGACCTTCCGTGACTTCCGGCTGACAGAAGGAAGCTGGAAAGATTATTTCGGATTCGGAGTCGCTGCCCGGAGCCTGCCTGCTTCTTTTCCTGCCCATCTGGGAGAGCATTCGACAGAAGAGGCGGCCGCTTTCACCCGGCAGATCAACCAGCGCTGGGGGATCAATACATTCAAGGCCATTCCCGACCAGAAGATCTCGCTTACCTCTCACCGCACCTTCGACATCGGCGACTGGAAAATCGGAAATATCACCAACGTGAACTGGAGTACGGAATATGACTATTCGGAAACGGTGAACAACAACTATATCACCTATGATGTGGCGAACGACGTCTCCCGTCCCCGTTTCGAATACAATGACATTCGCTACCGGAATACTTCCAAGCTGGGTGCCCTCTTCAACTGGTCGTTCATGAAGGGTGGCAATAAGTACGAATTTCGTAACTTCTTCAGCCAACGCGGTGTTTCCGCCCTGACGCAACGGGAGGGGACCAACTACTATTCCGATAAGGATATCCGCAAATGGGAATCGCTTTATACCGGACGTACGACCTATTCCGGCCAGTTGAGCGGTACGCATACCTTGCGGGAGAATATCGACAAGGTAGACTGGACGGCCGGCTATGCCTTCGCCTCTTACCGGGAGCCCGACCGCAAGATCGTAAACTCTATCCTGGATGAGAATAAGAAGGAGCAGCCGAACTATTATGTATCCGATCCGATGCGTTACTATCAGGACCTGAAAGATCACAGTGCATCGCTGGCGGCAAATTACGAACATAAGTTCGCAGTGTCTGATATGTTTGCTCCCGTATTCAACGGTGGTATCTACGGAGAATATAAAGACCGTACGTTCGATGCTCGTCGCTTTGGTTACAACCTGCTGGGTACGGGCTATGACCGTTATGCCGATTGGGATTATACCGGGATATTCTCGGACGATAACATCTCTGCCGACCGTATCTGGATGCGCGAGGTAACGAAGAATAACGATTCTTATACTTCGAACAGTAAATTGGGTGCCGCCTACGTTTCGGCAAAGTTGAACTATGGCGAGAAGCTGAATGCCGTGGTCGGGGTTCGCATGGAATATTACAACCTGGTGATGGACGGGTATTCTTCCGACGGTACCGAGCCGGTACATCTGGATAACGATGCGACCGATTTCTTCCCTTCGGTCAATGTCTCTTATAATCTGACGGAGAAACATTTGATACGCGCGGCTTACGGACGGTCCGTCAACCGGCCGGAGTTCCGGGAGGTAGTGCCTTACGTTTACTTCAATCTGGAGCGCGATGCCAATATCGTAGGTAACGTCGACCTGAAGAACGCCTATGCCGACAATCTGGATTTGCGGTACGAGTTTTATCCGGCCACCGGCGAGATGATTACGCTGGGCGGGTTCTACAAACGTTTCAAAGACCCGATCGAAGAGACATACAACGAGGCGGGATCGGGCCTGCAATATACCTATCATAATGCGAAGAACGCCGATGCTTTCGGTGTGGAGCTGGATATCCGGAAAAACCTCGACTTTATCGGGTTAAGAGGACTGAGCCTGGTTTGCAACGCCGCTTATATCTATAGCCGGGTACGTTTCGAGGATGGCGCGACCGAGCGCGACCGTCCGCTGGCCGGACAATCTCCTTACCTGGTGAACACCGGATTGTTCTATCAGCATGACGACAAGGGAATCTCTGCCTCACTGCTTTACAACCGGATCGGGAAGCGTATCGAGTCGGTCGGTGTCCCGATGCAGAACGAAAGTGAAGATATTCCCGATATATACGAGATGCCCCGCAACTCGCTGGACCTGACATTCTCGAAGAAGATCGGCAAGTTCGTGGAGATCAAGGCGGGTGTACAGGACCTGCTTAATTCGAAAGTGGAATACAAACAATTTGTGAAGCTGACGGATGAAAACGTGGGGAAGCGCGAACGTGAACAGCTGATCCGCAGCTATCGTCCGGGAGTGGATATCAATGTGGGTGTTTCCTTAAAGTTCTAATGATTAATTGACTATAATTCTTATTACAAACAAAATGTTTTTATTATGAACAGATTTCTATTAAAAGGTTTGGCCTCTGTGTTTGCACTGGCCGTGATGTTTGGAACTGTATCTTGTAGTGATGATGACGAAAAAGAGGGTACTATAGCCGTTTCTGCTGTTGCTGTAAATCCTACGATAGCCGCAGTTAAACCGGGTGCGACAGTCACATTGTCTGCCACTGTCACTCCGGAGGATGCGACAGATAAAACAATTACATGGAGTTCTTCCGATGAAAAGGTGGCTACCGTGGATGGCGGTAAGGTAACCGGTGTGGCCGAAGGTTCCGCGACTATTACTGCAACGACGAAGAGTGGAGATAAGACGGCAACTTGCACCGTAACCGTATCTGAAGATGCGCCGGAGGTGCTAGAAGATACGCTGGAAGGGAATATCACTGCCGATCGTACCATCTCTGCTGCCAACAAGAACTTCCTGAAAGGTTTCGTTTATGTCAAGAGCGGCGCAACGTTGACTATCGAGGCAGGTTCCGTTATCAAAGGTATTTCCGTTGCTCCGGGTGAGAGAGCGGCTTCCCTGATTATCGAACCGGGTGCCAAGATCATCGCTGAGGGTACGGTAGACAAACCGATCGTCTTTACTTCCGACAAGGAACCGGGCAAACGTGTAACCGGTGACTGGGGTGGTTTGATTATTTGTGGTAATGCCCGCGTAAACCGTACGAACCAGCCGACTATTGAAGGAGGCCCCGGCACACATTATGGCAATACGACTTCTGATGAATTTAACGGCGAAAGTTCCGGTAAGCTGAAATATGTACGTATCGAATTTGCCGGTTATCCATTGGAGCCGGATAAGGAAATCAACGGGTTGACATTTGGAGGCGTAGGTAGCGGTACGGAAGTGGAATTTGTTCAGGTATCTTATTCGAATGATGATTCTTACGAATGGTTCGGTGGTACGGTGAATGCGAAACACCTGATTGCTTATAAGGGGTGGGATGATGATTTCGATACAGACTTCGGTTATACAGGTAAACTACAGTTCCTGTTGAGCGTACGTGATAAAGATATTGCCGATACTTCCGATTCCAATGGTTTTGAGTCTGATAATGACGGTGACGGTTCTACCAATACGCCGTTTACCAAGCCGGTATTCTCTAATGTAACCCTGATCGGCCCGTTCTATGGTAAGGTATTTGATATGACACAGGCGGAAGTGGAAGCCAAGACTGCCGATGCAGCCAACGGAGCCAAGGGCGGAAAATACCAGGCTGCCATGCACCTGCGTCGTAATTCAAGCCTGAATGTATATAACTCAGTCTTTACGGGATGGCCTTATGGTCTGCGTGCAACAGACAAGAAAGGGCAGGCTAACGATGGTATCGTTATCGAAAATGTGATCTTTGCCGGTATGTGGAAGAACTTCTACGAAGACGAAAAGGTGAGCGAGAACTTCTTCAACCGTGCCGGTAATAATACGGTTCTGGAAAATACCCGGCAGATCATTGCGAAAGACGGTGACTATTCTTCTGTCGTAGCGGATGCAGTGAAAGGTGCTGACTTTTCTAAATTGGCCGATAGCTTCTTTGAAAAGGTAACTTACAAAGGTGCTTTCGACGGAACAAACGACTGGACGGAAGGTTGGACAAACTGGGATCCGCAGAATACTGTATATTGATTCTGTTTCTTACTCAAGTTTTTGAATAATGGTTCGGGGCCCGGGAGATGGTTACATGTTCCGGCGCCCTTTGCCTTTTTATATTATAGGATATATATAAGAATCTACAATAGCGACAATAAATGAATAGGAAATTATTATTGGCATCTGCATTAATCGCCGGAAGTTCTCTCACTATACAGGCGCAGGACCTGGTTCTCAGCGAGGGACAGTATTATACGGATGAAACACAGACAACCCCGTATACCGGCCGTTATACCGAATTCTACGATGACGGCATGTTGAAGATGGAGCTTTACCTCAAAGACGGGCGCCCCGAAGGTACCTATGTGATCTATTATCCGGATGGAAAAATAGCCGAGGTCCGCTCTTATTATCATGGCATCTTTCATGGAGAGTGGCGTACTTACAACGAAGCCGGACAACTGATTGGCCTGGCCACTTATAAAGATGGCGAGAAAGATGGTCCCTGGCGCATCTGGAATGATAAAGGCGTCATGCGTTTTGAAATGTTCTATACCCGCGGCAAGAAAAGCGGCATTTGGCGGACATGGAATGATGAAGGTGTTTTGTTGACGGAAGAGAAACACAGTTAGAAATAATTGAGCTATCTGTAAATTATAGGATGAGCCAATTAGTGACAGTGCCTTCAGGCTGTAGGCCTGTAACAAACTAGCCCAGGGTTCTAACCCTGGGTTCCCTTGAATTTTTCTCTTTCTGAGGCACCCTGTAGGGGTGCGACAAGATTGAAAGGGCTGATATTTATCTTGTGCCGCCCCTACAGGGCGGAAAGGGAGGAGCGGGTTTTCATAAACCCAGGGTTAGAACCCTGGGCTGGTTTGTTAAAGCCTTACAGGCTTATATTGACACCGTAAAGGCGGTTCGCGAACCGCCCCTACCAACGACGCTACATTCACATCTGACAATAACTGAACATTATTCATCATCACCTTCCGATCCGAAATCGAATTCAAAATCGAACCCATCTCCGGCCATGCCCGGATCGGTGAACTGTTCCAGTTCGCGGCGATCTTTCTTGGTGGGACGGCCCAGACCGCGTGCACGGTCTACGAAACCGGAGATACGGTTCATTTCAAGAATTTCGTATTGATCCGGAGTCGTTACATTTTCCATATAATCGGGAACCAGTTTGGCTCCCATGCGGCGTTCCGTTAATGCCAGCACCTTAAAGGAAAAGGTGATAGGCGGTTTACGGACCTGTATAACATCACCGACCTTTATCATACGCGATGCTTTTACATTTACGCCTCCGATCATCACCCGGTTCTTCTTGCAGGCTTCGACTGCGATGGTCCGGGATTTGAAGATGCGGACTGCCCACATCCATTTATCTATTCGTACTTCGTTCATACTTATTTGTTATTAAACTGGTTCATGGTGATCTGTACACCTGCCAGACAAAAACTCTTGATAATCTCTACTGCGCGTTTCAGCTTTTCGGGCATCAATTCCAACTCTTCGGAAGGAAATTTACCCAATACATAGTCAATCTGTCCGCCACGGGGAAAGTCGTTTCCTATGCCGAACCGTAAACGGCAATATTCCTGTGTGCCCAGGAGTTGCTGTATATTCTTCAGTCCGTTATGCCCGGCATCGCTGCCTTTAGGTTTCAGACGTAGAGTGCCGAAAGGCAATGCCAGGTCATCTACTATCACTAACAGATTTTCCACGGGAATGTTTTCTTTCTGCAGCCAGTAACGGACAGCGTTTCCGCTCAGATTCATAAAAGTGTTCGGTTTGAGCAGGATCAGTTCACAGTTCTTTACCCGCATCCGTGAAACCGCCCCGTAACGTTCTTCCGTGAACGGTGCTCCGGCATCTTCGGCCAATGCGTTTACGACACGAAAACCGATATTGTGACGTGTTCCCCAATATTCAGGGCCTATATTGCCAAGTCCGGTTATCAGATATTTCATTGTTATTCTATTTTTACAAGGATACGTTCGGGCGTATCCGTAAATTGTATAATATAAGAAAGGGAAGAACATTCTCCTGAACATTCCTCCCTCACGTTATTTGGTATTCTCTTTATCAGATTACTTACCCGCAGTAGCCTGAGCACCACGAGCGGCACGAGTCAACTGAACGGCGCAAACAACAGCGTTCTTTGCATTCATCAGTTCCAGACCTTCGAAGTGTAAAGTACCCACCTGCATAGATTTACCTAAGCCCAGGTGATCAACGTTGATAGTCAGTTTTTCAGGGATCTGAGTGTAGATAGCTTTTACTCTCAGTTTTCTCATACGCAATGTCAGCTTACCACCGGCTTTAACACCTTCGGCGTGACCTTCCAATACAACAGGAACTTCCATTGCTACCGGTTTGCTGTCTGATACTTCCATGAAGTCCATGTGCATGATAGCGTCGGTTACCGGCTGGAACTGGATATCTTTAACGATAGCCATTGTCTTTTTGCCGTCGATGTTCAGTTCTACAGCGAAAATTTCCGGAGTATAAACCAGCTTGCGTACACCTTCAACATTTACTGTGAAGTGAGTTACTTTTTCACCACCGTATAATACAGCAGGGATTTCCTGATTTTTACGCATAGCTTTCAAAGCTCTTTTCTGATCGGCTGAAGTAGCTGCTACTTCTCTGCCTTTTCCTTCTAATTGAAATGTTTTCATTTTCTTAATTTTTGTGTTACTCAAAATTAGTTTTTATGCTTCCTAATTTCCCATCACACGTACGGGGGGTTAAAAGCGGTGCAAAGGTAATTTTTTTATTCATACGTTCCAACTGTCTCCGGGATATTTTTTCTGTTCAGCAGGTTACGGGAGAGAAGCAGGGCTTCCGTATCGTCCCAAAGTCGGCGTTGCAGAGGGTGGCGGAGTATGCGTTCCGGGAGCTTTTTCTCTTTGCAGTTGGCGTAGCAGCCTCCGCTTTTACCGTCTACTTCCGGCGATTGCGCCAGGTAGATGGCAGTAGCAGCTCCCTGTGCCGCTGTTTTGATGAACGGGCGGAACAGGATGTCTGTCAGCGGGTCGAACCAGGCATGCATCGTGATCATATTGGTACTGACAATTCCCGGGTCGGCAGCATTGACGGTGATACCTTTTTCTTTTACTCTTTCCGCCAACTCGCGTGTAAAGAGTAAAAGGGCCAGTTTCGTATTTCCATATACCGGTATCCGTGAGAAGCGTCCGTTTTTCCCTTTGCTGAAAAAGTCGGATTCTATCCGTCCGATGGCATATGTGCACGATACGGTATTAACGATACGGCTTCCCCGCTGCATCAGGGGAAGAAGCAGGCGGGTAAGGAGGTAAGGACCTACGTAATTAACACTTACGATCGTTTCTAGGCCGTCCGCTGTCTGGCGGATATTTGTTGTCAGGACTCCTGCGTTGTTCATGAGCCGGCTGACGGGGCGCCCCTCTGCTAATAGTTTATCGGCAAATGAGCGTACCGAAGCCAGTGAGGATAAGTCTATCTGTCGTATTTCGATCTGCCCGTTCCCGCTTTCTTTTTTGATCTTATCGCAGACAGTACGGGCTTTATCCGGTTCTTTACAGGCCATGATGATCTGAAAGCCCTCTTTTGCGAGTGCCAGCGTTATTTCCCGGCCCATTCCGCCGTCTGCACCGGTGATAATGGCTATTCCTTTTTCCATTATTTATATTCCAGTTCTTCTATTTCTTTGATAATACTTTTCGGTAGATTCTGCATATGTTTGTGGCAGGCCATTTCAAGCGAATACATACGGGCGATGCAGTAGTTGCTGTGTCCGCAGTCGCAGCGTGCCTGTTCGTTCTCTTTCATATGGTTGACGAAAGCCGGATCGTTTAGCAGGGCGCGTGCCATACTGACGAATTCGAAGCCATGACCGAGTACTTCGTCGATCTTTTCGCGGGAGATGAGTCCACCCACATAAACAAGGGGCATTTTCAGGGTAGCACGGAATTTCAGCGCGTCTTCGAGAAAATAAGCCTCCTTGAACGGTTCGGTCGGTATCATCATGCGGCCAGCCATCCTGACCCCTATAGGCAACCATCCGAAAGGCATATAATGGGTCATCGTGCGGATAGGCATAGCTCCGCGCATCACGTACATGGGGGCACGGCTGACAAATCCGCCACTGAGGATGAGTGCATGTACTCCGCATTCGTCTTGCAATGTGCGTGCAACTTCCAGTGTTTCATCCAGTTCCATCCCTCCTTTAAAACCGTCGCGCATATTCATTTTAACCAGGACTGCCATATCCGAACCGGCTGCTTTCATAACCTCTTCCATGCACATTTTCATGAAACGCATGCGGTTTTCGAGGCTTCCGCCATACTCGTCTTTCCGGTGGTTGGTGTAAGGGGAAAGGAACTGGCTGATCAGGTAACCGTGTCCGGCATGTACTTCTACGGCATCCATTCCGGCTTCGCGTGCCAGGTGGACAGCCTGTCCGAAGGCTTTCGACATGGCCATGATCTCGGATTGTTTCATCCCCCTGACAAAAGTGGGCGAGTAAAGGTTGAATCCGGTTGAAGCGGATATCGGTGTGCATCCGCAAATATTTTTATGGGACATATTCCCGCAATGTCCGATCTGTATGGAGGCTGCTGCTCCTTCTTTATGGATGGCATCCGTTATCTTTTTGATGCCGGGAATGATTTCCGGTCGAAGCCACAGCTGGCGCTCGAAGGAAAGTCCGCTTTGTGTGACGGCTGCATAAGCAAGGGTTGTCATACCTATACCTCCGGCAGCAACGGAGGTATGGTAGTTGTAAAGCATTTCCGACGGGGCGTTGCCGGGGCACATGCTTTCGAATGCTGCCGCCCGTATCGTACGGTTCCTGAGTGTTAGCGGGCCGATAGTGGCCGGAGTAAATAGTACAGATTCTTTGTTCATAATGTTTAGTCTGTTTTCAATGATCTGTTCGTTGTATAGTTATATAATCAGTATGCAAAGATAATCAGTAAATGAATGGGATGATCCGTTTCCGGCTGCCGACTTCTTTCCCGAACATGGCTTTATATTTATGCCAGATCGTATTGGCACGGGGAACGAGGTTGGCGAATGTCCACCAGGCAAACAGGGCGCCGCTGGCACTCCAGGTCAGGATGGCGAAACCACACCATTCTACCAGTTCGCCGAAATAGTTGGCGGAAGTAACGTAGTTGAACATACCTCCTTTGGGCAGATAATGGTTGGTGTCGCCCGGCTTGCGGAGATGGCGGACGATGTAATCCGATTGCCAGTTGATCCACATGCCGGCAAAGAACAGGATTGTTCCGGTGATGAACTGCGGTGTAGTCAGCCATTGGATAGAATACATATTTTCGGGGGAGAGGTAGAATATCCACATTCCTTGTATATAACCATTCAGCAGGTTGAATACGATTCCCATCGTCATAATACCGGCGGGCATCTTGCTTTTTCCTTTGATAAGCAGTGGAAAGATGAAGGCCCGTTGGAAATAATGCAGTTCAAAGAACAGGAAAAAGAGTAGGGGGACTGTTTCGAATTGCCGTTCCGATCCTGCCCACAGGACGAGCATTACGATGAAGACCGGGGCTTCCATACATACCCAGGCTATTTTGTTGGGGATAGGCACGCCCCATTTTTTGTTGAATAACATGCCGTAGCCGGCTTCTACGAAATAAAGGGTAACAAAAACAATGGCGGCGATGACCGCCATTATGATAAGTAATATTGAAAAATCTTCCTGTGTCATTTCTTTTTAATATACTATGCCTCTTTGTGTGAGGCTTTATAGAGGTCGTATCTGTCGAATACGGCCTGTTTTAATTCCTCAAAAGTGCAATCCAACGCACGGCTGGAAATACAAATAGGTGATCCGTAGTATTGAAGCCGCAGTTCCAGTGAACGCTTCTTACTACGTGTGGGCTCCCTGTCAATATATTCGTTCGGGTTCCTGACCTTCAGTACGATATATTTACGTTTCAGGTTGCTAATATCGTCCATTATTTTGATACTATCAACATCTTTCCATAAAATTGTTCCGATCCGGTTACCGGTAGATATGTCGTTAATTCCTTCTTCAGATATATAGATGGCTTTGAAACTTTCCCGGGTCAGAAAGGAATAACTGATGAAACAGAAGAAAGTGGTGAGCAACGCGAATACTCCGATAGCGATGAAAACAAAACGGCCTTCACCGTATTGGAGTCCGTCGGCCGCGTACAAGGCTCCGGTACCGATCAGGGCAGAGAGGACTGTAGTCAGAAACAGTCCTCTCTTTTTATGCCTGCTCAATTTGAATGTGGTTACAGAAGGTGTTTCCATACCTTATCAAATTGATTTCTCGATATTCCATACGAATGCACGTAACCCCTGAGCTTCCGTCTGTAAATCCATCTTATGCAGCAGGTCTAGGAAAGGGTCTACCTTTTCGTCCGGGACCATTGCCAGTATGGCAGAGTTGAGGGTAGGCCAGGCGTGGCTCCCGTAATGGGGCTCGCCGTTCTTGCTGCCACGTCCCTGCACTTCTTCCCAGTAGGTGAAACCGCGGATATTATTACGGTCCATGATACTGAGGATCATTTCGTAATAGGCCTGATTGAATGATATGAATATAGCTTTCATTATTCTTTATATTTTAATGTTATATCCGGGAGCGGGTGGTTCCCGGTACTGGGAAGAGATCGTTCCCAATGCTGGGAATACCTTCTTCCTGGTACTGGGAAGTCCCACTTCCCGGTTTGTCTGTTTTATAATTGTTCCAGCTGGTTCAGTTTAGCGATCTTGCGACGGCGGCGTTTCACCCCGTTCCCGGCAAATGTACAATAGACAACCGGCACGATTACCAGCGTGATCAGGGTCGAAACGGCAAGCCCCCAGGCAACCGTCATACCCATCGAACGCCACATTTCGGAACCTTCACCTGTACCGACCGCCATCGGGATCATACCCAGCACAGTGGTCAGTGTGGTCATCAATACCGGACGGAGACGGGATTTACCGGCTGTAACAGCTGCTGTCAGGATACTCATTCCACGTTCGCGGCAGAGGATCGTGTAGTCGATCAGTACGATACCGTTCTTTACCACGATACCCATCAACATGATCACACCGATCAATGCCATTACACCCAGCGGCGTTTGTGTGATAGACAATCCCAGGACAACCCCGGTAAAGGCGAACGGGATAGAAAACATAATCACAAACGGGTCGGTCAGCGACTCGAACTGGGCAGCCATCACGATGAATACGAGGATGATGATCAATACCATCAGTATACCCAGATCGGCGAAAGTATCCTGCTGGTCTTCGAAAGTACCACCCAACTGCCAGTTTATTTCAGACGGAATATCCATCTTTTTCAGTTCGGCACGGGTTTGTTCTACCAGGTCACTCAATGCGGCACCCTGGGCAACAACAGCCGAAACGGTAATGATACGTTCGCGGTTCTTACGTTCGATAGTCGGCGGGGTCATACGTTCTACAACTTTACCCACGTCGCGGATACGAACGCCTTGTCCGGCACTGTTGTAGATTATGATATTTTCGATATCTTCTACCGACTGGCGGAATTCCGGGGCATAACGTACCTTTATATCATATTCGTCGCCATCTTCACGATATTTTGAAGCGGTGGAGCCGTTGATACGGTTACGAAGATACGTGGAGGCTGTAGTTACATTCAGGCCGTTCATCGCCAGCTTTTCGCGGTCGAAGTCTACCTGGTATTCCGGGATATAATCTTTACGGCTGACGTTCACCTGCGAGCAACCCTTCAAGGTTTCGAGGCGGCGGGCCAGTTCGGCAGCTACGATGTCGGTCTTTTCGAAGTCGAAACCATAGATTTCCACATCGACGGTCGTTTCGCCACCTGCACCGCCGGAAGAACCACCGGCCAGTACTTTATATTCCTTGATTTCCGAATATTGAGCCAGGTCTTTACGCATCAGGTCGCAAATTTCGATCAATCCGCGTTCGCGGTCTCCCACGCTGCTTAACCCGACATTCATTTCGATGATGTGCGAACCGTTGTCGCTAAGTTGTGCGAAGGTATTGTCGGTATCGGCTTGTCCTTCACTGAAGTTCAATACATCTATTTCCGGGTACTTCTCGCGGAACTGTTTATCGATGCGCAAGGCCAGGTCGCGAGTGATTTCCTGACGGGTACCGATCGGCAGTTCGATCGTGATACCGACGCGGCCGTTGTCCTGTGTCGGGAAAAACTCCGTTTTGACGGTCGGAACCAGCATCATGCTTCCTACGAATATCAGTATGGCACCGAAGATGACTGTTTTACGATGGCGTACAGCCCAGCTCAGGAATCGTGCGTAAGCTACATCGAGCGCATTCAATGCTTTCTCGATCGGCGTGAAGAACAGTACGTATAGACGGCCTTTCTTCGGATCGAGGCGCAGCAGCTGCGAACAAAGCATCGGAGTCAGCGTCAAAGCGCCTACTGTCGATACGATCATAATGATACTAACGATCCAACCCAACTGTTTGAACAGGATACCCGCCATACCGGTTACCATCGTCAACGGCAGGAATACGGCCAACATGGTCAGCGTAGAAGCGATTACGGAGATGGCTACCTCGTTGGTCGCATGTACGGCGGCCTGCTTCGGCTTGCTACCCCGCTCGATATGGGTCGTTACGTTTTCTAATACAACGATCGCATCATCCACTACCATACCGATGGCGATAGAAAGCGAACTCAGCGAGATAATATTCAGCGTATTTCCTGAAGCCAGCAGATAAGCGAAGGCGGCTATCAGAGAAATCGGGATTGTCAGGATAATGATGAACGTAGCTCTCCAGCGTCCGAGGAAGATGAATACCACGAACATTACGACAATGAAGGTGATCATGATCGTTTCTTTCAAACTGTCGATCGTGTTCAAAATGTTGGTGGATGTATCCACGATCACACCTAATTTTACGTCAGAAGGCAGGCTGGCCTGTATTTCGGGTAACTTATCGTGTACCTTTTTGGCGATGTTCACCGAGTTGGCGCCCGACTGTTTCTGGATAACGATCATACCACCGCGGCCGCCGTTGTTGAAGGTTTCCTGTGCACGTTCTTCCACGTAGTCTTTTACGTCTGCTACGTCGCGCAGATAAACGTTCCTGCCGTTGCTGCTTCCTACTACGAGGTCGAGCATCTGGCGGGCATCGGTGAATTCACCCTGTACACGCAGTGTGTAGGTATTCGAACCGATATCGATGCTACCGCCCGGGGTATTCCGGTTTTCCTGTGCGATGATATTTGAAATCCCTTCGATTGTCAGGCCATAGGCTTCCAACTTGTAAGGATCGCAATACACTTGCACTTCACGGACCGGGGCTCCTGAGATGGATACGGCACCTACGCCGCTGATACGGGCCAGCGGGTTGGATACTTTATCATCCAGAATCTTGTAAAGGGCGTTGGTACTTTCCTCCGCTGTCACGGATAGCAACAGGATAGGAATGTCGTCGGTACCGAACTTGAAGATGATAGGATTTTCCACATCATCGGGAAGGGACGACTCCACGACGTCCAACTTGTCGCGAACGTCGTTGGTTGCCACGTCTATATCGGTCCCGTATTCGAATTCGAGAGTTACGATAGAGATGTTTTCTCTGGATTGCGAAGTGATATGTTTCAGGTCACTCACGCTATTCAGTACGTTCTCCAACGGTTTGGAGACGTTCATTTCAATATCACTGGCACTGGCACCGGGATAGGCCGTCATGACCATGATCATGTTGGTTTCAATCTCCGGGAACAGGTCGACAGATAATCGGGTTAAGGAAAAAAGACCCATGATCACCACAGCCACAAACACGAGGGCGGTGGTCACCGGTTTTTTTACCGCTGTTGCATATAAGCTCATATACTTTTATTTCTTACTTGTCAATTTCAACTTCCATTCCATTAGTCAAACGGTTCTGACCGGTAATTACCACGTGGTCTCCGTTTTCTACGCCTGATACGATTTCGTATTTGTTACCCATACGACGTCCCAATTCTACCTTTTGATAGGATACTTTTCCGTTTTTGTACACATAGATGTAGCGGTCGCCTGATCCGGATTGTTTAACAATCGCCTGATCCGGAGCAACAACGTGGTTGAGTGTACCGAAGTTCATGGTTGCACGGGCGAACATTCCCGGGCGGACGCGCTCATCAGTGTTGACAATCTTGATCTCAACAGGGAAGGTGCGGGTTGAAGCGTCGATGGTCGGATAGACCAGGCTTACTTTGCCTTTGAATACTTCGTCACCGTATACATCGAGTTTGATGTCCACTTCGTTTCCTTTTTTTACATCTGTAAAATAGCTTTCGGATACGTTTACAAATAGTTTGACCGGACGGATTTGTTCAACCGTATAGATCGGTTCTCCACCGCTGTACATATCGCCGCTGTCATAATTACGGGCAGTGATGATACCGCTGATCGGGCTTAACAGCTGTGTGTTCTCCTGCAAGTTCTTATAGCTGGCACGGCTTACGTCCAACTGAGTTTTCTGGGCATCCCAGGCCGATTTGGAGGCACCGCCTACTTTATAAAGTTCGTCGATACGGTTGAACTCGATTTCCTGGTTGTCCAGTTGGATCTTTGCCTGTTGCAGGTTTGTTTCGTCCATTTTGACAAGTACCTGACCCTCTTTTACATGATCGCCAACTTCGGCAAACAGCTTCGCAATACGAACCGGCGACTGAGGTGCGATATTATTCTTTATATTGGCCTCTACTGTTGCAGTAAAATCTGCTATCTGGTCTACATCCTGAGAGGATACCTGCTCTATCTTCACTTTTACTTTTTCATCATGGGTATCTGTCGCTGCGTCCTTCTTTTCACCCGAACATGACATCAGCAGGGCTAATGTAATAAGTGGGATAACTTTCAGCATTTCACGTGTTTTCATATTGTAAACTGTTTTTATTTTTGTACTCATACTTGTTTCTTAATACGTTTCTTGACCTAAGACTTTTTCCATATCCGATTTGGCAACCATATAATTGTAGATGGACTGGTTAAGATTCAATTTCGCTTGTGTCAGCGCCAGTTCTGCATCATTCATTTCAAGCAATGTACCGCCGCCGGTGTCGTAACGTTTCTGGGCAATCTTATAGCCTCTGTTGGCTTGTTCGACTCCCTTTTGGGCGGCATCGAATTGTTTTACACAGGTTTTCATGTTATCCAGATACTGTTTTACAGCCAATTGCAGATTGCGTTTCGTGTCTTCTCGTTGCAGATCCATTTGGTGGATAGATACTTGCGTCTGTTTGATAGTATGATATTTACTACCTCCGGAGAAGATCGGAATTGAAAGCGATACCCCTATGATCGAATAGGGAGTCCAGTTGTAATTCTTAAATTTGAAATCGTTGTTCATGGCATTCCACTGATACATGCCTGTCAGTGATAACGTCGGCAGATAATCGAATTTCTGCATGAGCAATGTTTTCTTCAATTGTTGTGCTTGCAGATCGATCTGTTTCAAATCAGAGTTGGCAGTCAGTGTCGTGTCTGTTGCTATATAATCGGCAAAAAGGACCGATTCGAAATCGGCTAATTGCCCTGTACAATCGATCTCCTGCTCCAGGTCCATTCCCATAAGAGCTTTCAACTGCCACTTGGCCAGTACCAGCGAGTTTTCAGCCTGAAGCATATTCGGTTCGCTGTTCTTGACTGTAACGTCTGCACGAATCAGGTCATATTCGGCCACTGTTCCCTGTTCATACTTCTTCTTAATATCCAGGTAGTTTTCCATGGCATTATCGTAGCTTTCCTTGAAAACCCGGTAAGAATCGTTTGCCAGTAACACGGCATAGAAGCTCTTCTTAACCTGATTTACCATAGATATTTTGGAAGATCGTGCCTGTTCGATAGATAATTCCACATCTAATGCTGAGATGCTGAGGCTTTTCCATAATGTTGCGTTCACAAGCGGCATGGATGCGTTGAAACCGGTAGTCCAGTTGTTATCACGGCCCACTTCGATACCTTTGCTCATATCGATACTTTCCATACCGGCTGATCCTCCGGCTCCTCCTGTTTCTCCTGAACCTTCACCACTGCCCATATCGAAACCGTCCATATACATTACCTGTTTTTTCAATGTCCTGGTGTAGTCAGCTGTAAAACTGACCTGAGGGAACAGAGCAGCATAGGAACCTTTCTGTGCATACTTTTTCTTTTCGATTTCCTTGTCTGCGACTTTCACGGTCGGGTTTTCACTCAGCGCAATCTCCAGTGCTTTTTCCAGGTCGAGCGTCAGGACTTCCTGTGCTTTGACGGTGGAAAAGAATAGAGAAGGTAGCAACATCACAACCATCCACATCCTCTTTTTGCTAATAAATACTCGTTCCATTTAAATAGATTTGATTTGAATATAATTCTGTATTATTCCTTTCTTGACAACATATCGTACGAATGTTTCAAGGCGTAACGCTCTAAAATCACCATACCTTTCTCTGTGCAGATACCCCGGAGAAAAGTAAACAGTATCGTCTGGAATACTTCTGTCACCGAATGGTTTACAAACGCTTTTGACGGTTGGATCATTTTCAGTTGTTCTTTTGCCAGCAAAGCCAATATCTCGATATTCAGGTCTTTCTGGAAAACACCCTCTTTTCCGCCGCGGTTCAGGAGCTTGATGCATCTTGTTGTAAAATCGGCTTTGTCTTTTTCTGCCTGTTCCACTGCTTTGGGATAGCGTTTCAGATCATCGTAATATCTTTTGATATACCAGCGGGGATGTTTCATGAATTCTTCGTAAAAAAGGACGAAAACGTCAAGAGCCGTAAACGGTCCTTTTTCCAGTTCACTAAGTATTTTCCGCATAGTGTTGTTGTGGTACTTTATCGCTTCCTGCAATAAAGTCTCCTTATCTTCGAAGAATTCATAAATCGTTCGCTTTGAAATACCTGTATTCCGGGCAATATCGTCCATGCTCACACTTTTTATTCCGTATTGTGAGAACATATCCAATGCCGTCGTCATTACTTGTTCCTTTGTCATATATATTTTTTTGAATCATCTGTACTATGCTCGGTGACAAAGGTCTGTCTATTTTAGAAAACTCAAAAGGTTTATTCTGTTACAGGATTGGTCTGAAACGAAAGATGCTTTTAAAAAACAAAGTCTTTTAGGTGGAGAAGATGTCTATATTGGTAAAAAATGAAACATATCTCTTGTGGAATTATAAACAATACTTATCTTTGTGGTGACTATAATGATGAGTAAAATATAAAATTATGGAGAATCTTCCTTTAATAAAGTTTGCGGAATTGAATAAAGGTATCATCATCCGCGACAGCTTCCAGGATATTTTTTTGATCGCAGATATTGACGGACACAGCGAATTGGACGATCAGGATGTACAAGATCATACGATGCCGATGCGGTTGGATGCATTGTTGATGGTATTGGTGTTGGAAGGCTCTTCGGAAATAGCCCTCGACTATGTTCCTTATACTATTGGAGCGAATAGTTTTACTATCATTATGCCGACGCATACGATACAGCTTAACAAGGTCAGCAAAGGATTTAAAGGAAAGTTACTGGTTATTTCACGTGAGTTTCTGGATGAATGCAACACGGCCAAGCGCAGTCCTTCGATGGCTAATTATATGCAGTTAAGGAAGAATCCATGTACGACTTTTGAAGCCCAGGAGACAGAGCTGGTAGATAATTACATAGAATTGTTGAGAAGTAAAATAAAGAACCGGACGCATTTTTTTCAGAAAGAGGTAATGCAGAATGCGTTTGTCGGGTTTCTGCTGGAAATAGCTAATATTTTCATGGGAAAGAAGGATGGTTTGCTGATGCCTGCCCTTTCCCGAAAGGAGGAACTGTTTGAGCAGTTCCTTCAATTGTTGTTCGAACATTGCAAAGAGCAGCATGTAGTTACATTCTATGCGGAAAAACTGTTTATAACTCCGCAATATTTGTCCTTGATATTAAAGGAACTGACCGGAAAATCTGCTAATAAGTGGATTGACGATGCATTGATCGTCGAAGCAAAGATCCTACTGAAAGCCCCGCAGGCGACCGTGCAACAGGTAGCCGATATGCTGCATTTTTCCGATCAGTCTACATTTGGAAAATTCTTTAAGAAGCATATGGGTATTTCCCCGATGGAATACCGCAAATCCTGATTCTTTTCATCTTTGGCGGAATTTATACCAGTTGATTAATTCTATTATACCATAGAAAATGCTGGCAACGCCAAAGATCACAAATGTATTAGCGGCGGCCCCGAACGGATAGGCAATGATCATGATGCCTGTCAGTAAGATCAGGGCCGGCATTACATAGAAGCCGAACGGCACCATACTCCATTTGCGGGCTGAAACAAGCATTGCGATTTGCTGGACTCCGGCAATTACTAATAAGGCTCCCAGGATATACATTAATATATTAACAAAAAATTCCGGCATGATAACAAGCCATGCCCCAAACAAAATGCTTCCGGCTCCGTCTATCGGAAACATGGGGGAGGGTTCCCCTTCTACCTTTTCCCGGGTGAAATAATTCAGTAGAGAAAATATACCAGGTATAATAAAGCAGATACCGATAGTAATAACCAGATAGGTGACAGCTGCTTCCGGCCATAAGACCAGTACAAATCCTAAAATCATGGCAAACGCACTGCGTAAGACTGAGTTGTTGATTCTTTTCATATGGATATTTTTTTGTTTTTCTTTATATAACAACGAAGATACGTTATTTTCTTTATCGAATGGAATAAATTGATATTTATCATTACTGAAAAAATGGGAATAAAGATATATATACAGTTATCTCTAATTTGAAAATGTGTAGTAATATATGTATTTTTGGTATTTATTGAATTCTAAAATAGATGAAGATGAAAAAGGGTTTATTATTGTTTCAGACGTTATTGCTTGGTTCTGTATTGCCTGTAATGGCACAGCAGGTAAAACCAAATTTACCCTGGGTGGATATCTCTTCTGACAGGGGACGCCAGATCGTCCTCTCAGAAGGAACACCTGAGTTGTATAACGGGCATCCTACCACTGTGATGCTCGATGACAATAAAACGATTTATTGTACATGGAGCTTCGATCACGGAGGTGATGCCGGATTACTGGCAGTCAGTAAAGATTCGGGCTTGACCTGGACCAAACAGGCGGTTCCCGAGGACTGGTCGACTATGCGGAACTGTCCGAGTATATACAACCTGAAGGATAAGAAAGGTAAAGAACGCTTATTTGTCTTTTGCGGCCAGCCGGATATGCCTATGACTTACAGTGAAGACGGCGGAAAAAGCTGGAGTCCGGTCAAGAGGTTGGGTAAACCCTGTGTGATGGCTTTTTCCAGTATTATCCAATTGAAAAATGGAGATTATCTGGGGTTATACCATCGTGGACTGAATGACCAGGACCGTCCCCCGTTGACTTTGTGGCAATCGATATCCCATGATGGCGGTCTGACCTGGGAGGAATCGACTTTAGTAGGAGAGATGGAAGGCCGTGCTCCCTGCGAACCTTGCGTGATCCGTTCGGAAGACGGTAAACGTCTGATTTGCATTGCCCGTGAAAATAAGCGTGTCGGAAACTCTTTAATGATGGTATCGACGGATGAAGGACAAACCTGGAGCGCCTTGCAGGAAACGCCCTGGGGACTGACGGGAGACCGGCATGTCATCAAATATGCTCCCGATGGGCGGTTGGTTGCCGTCTTCCGCGATATGGCGCCTGGCAGTCCGACCAAAGGTCATTTTGTAGCCTGGGTAGGACATGAAAAAGACTTGCGTGAAGGAACTTCCGGCCAATATAAGATCAAACTGCTGCATAGTTATGCCGGTTCGGACTGTGGTTATCCGGGGTTAGAAATATTACCGGACGGGACTATTATAGCAATTACTTATATTAAGATGAGTCCGGGAAAAGCGAAACATTCCATTGTGGAAGTCCGTTTCAAATTGGATGAAACAGACGTGAAACTGTAATAAAAGTGGATGTAAGAAAGAGGAGGTGTCAAAATTTTGAACCCTCCCCTTTCCTGACTCTATCACTCAAAAGGCATCAAAACAGCAGATGTAATCTGATAATCATGTTTTTTTATTCAGTGTTAGAGATGAATTTCAATTTACCATATAACGATCTTTAATGATTTTCAGATACTCTTTTGTTAGCTCAGGGCTTGTTGTATCAGTAATAAATAATAATTTAACACATAAGTCTTTATCAAGGATAAAAAAGTATGGCGTTGTTTCTATTTCATACAAAGGATAATCTTCTTTTTGATGAAAGCTTACTACTTTTTTGCCATAATAATCGTCTTTGAATCGTTGTTCAATATCGGCAATGCATATAATATCCGGATTTGATTCAAAATCAGGAAAAACTTCTTTAATGTGAGCAAATACTCCTTCAACACATGGTCGACACATATTCTGATTCAAGCCTATCACCAATTTGGGCCGATCGGTGATGGATAGGGCAGGGATGAGGGTTTTGTTATCAGAGCCTAAATAGATAGTTGAATTACCTATGTTGCATTGTTCGTATTTGAATCTTGTGACAGTTGTTTCTTTGGATACTTCAAACATGATTTCAATGTTTTCTAAGTGTTCTAACTTATGCTTTGTGTTATTTAGTTCACTTTTATACTGTTGATTCAAAAATAATAAGCCGATATTGAATAGTAGAAAACAAGCTAGAGTACATTTTAAAACTATTTGTGTTGATTTATTTTTCATTTGAACCAGTATTTAATTAATATCGGATTTTGTTCCATGTCTGCTTGTAATAGTTTTTCAAGAATTGCCTGTTGCTTGTCGTCCAACATTTCTTTTGTAATGCGTTTTTCCAGATCAACCCATTGGATAGGCATCAAGGCATATTCGTCTGTAACTATTATTTCTTCTCCCCGATAGGAGTTAAACCATACTTTTTCGTCAAAATCAAGAATGTATTTTGATTTGCCAGTAGATTTGTCATATATTATATTAGCCTTGTGATCTTCATCTTTCCAGAAAAGTGAAGCAAATATATATTTACTGTTATGTCTCACAGACTGTATCATGTAAGAAAATTGGGCAAACATTTCTTCTGTATTTTTAGCGAAGTTTTTT
Organism: Parabacteroides caeci; assembly: GCF_023656795.1. Taxonomy (NCBI): domain Bacteria; kingdom Pseudomonadati; phylum Bacteroidota; class Bacteroidia; order Bacteroidales; family Tannerellaceae; genus Parabacteroides; species Parabacteroides caeci. The sequence continues at coordinate 21,001 of NZ_JAMOKT010000013.1, read as the reverse complement.
TCAGACTCTTTCGAGAGAACGGCAGTTCTACCTTCTTTGGTATATTTTCCAAAATCGAATTGAAAAGCGACTTCAAGCTGTTTCTTTCCCATTTTGTAAACGACAGGATGGAACGGTCGGAAAAAGAACCAGTCATTCTGATATTGATAAGGAATATTAGAGTAACTACCAATAGACATGTCCTCTTCAAATTCTTCATGTAATAACTTTTGCTCATCAAGATTAAAATAAATAATCTTTTTAGGTTCATACTTCGAATGCAAGACATAGGTGGCGCAATCTAGAGCGGTAAATGAGTGTGCGACTTTAAACCCTGGATAAGCAATTCGTTTTGTTTCGATAAAGTTGCCGGATAAATCATAAATATGTATTCTTCCATAAGGTTCAAGTATTTCAAGATTATCAGAAAAAGAATTGATCGTGAAATCCTGAATAAAGGAATATTCTCCGGCACCTTGTCCCTTTGTTGCTATTTTAAAAAGAAATTTTCCCGTTTTATCAAATACGAAAATGATACTTTGAGGTTTGTCTAATGCATAATATTTTTCTTGGTGATAAATTATTTTCGAAATCCCTGTAATAAGAATGTCAGAAGAAGTTTCCAACGGAATTAGCTCAATGGAATGAAAATAATCGAACAGAGATGCTTTCTCCGGTCGATCTAGATCAGCAAAAATAGCATCACCAGTCTTTGGTTTTGGTGTACACATTGTAAAACATATTACAAATGACAGTATAAATAGTTTCTTCATCTTTCAATCTAATTAAAATTATAAAAAAAATGTCCAGTTAAAAAAAGAGAACACAGAAAAACTGATTTTCAGATTTTACCATCTTCAGAACTGTCTGTAGAGGAGGTGATTTCTAATAAAAAGAGTTTTTCAGTGCCCTCTTAAATAAATAACCGGGCATCTTTACTTACTGTATATTATATACAAAAAGAATAAGGATTCCCATTTGCCTCACAGGGACAAACCCAATTTTGAGTATTCTTATGGCACACCTTTCCCCGACAACTACCTTCATCGCATGTGATGCCTAAATCGCAATTACAAGTGTTAACATCATTACCGCAAATCGAACAAATATCAGTCTCTCCCCTTGCCAGAGCCATTATACTTGTCAAAGACAAATCAATGACGGATTCTTCACTATTGAATGCAAGATTCACATTTATAGCAGCCAAGGCTGCTATTACTACCATAAAAATTATTTTTTTCATACGTAAATAATATTAGAGCACTCAACATTGGAGTACTTGATTAATAAATTAGTAACTATATTCATTGTTTTATTACAATCTATAACCTTCTATTTTCATTTCGACTTTATCACCGTAGCAGTCGACAGAGCCTATGCCATAACAATAATAATCTTCTTCATAATATTCATCTTCGGCTAATGCTTCGATGTTTTTAATGACCAAATTATTGAGGTCGTTGTCTTTTTGTAAATAGAGGTAGCAACTTGCTGTAATTAGGCAAATCACCAGGGGTAGTTTTAGAATAGTTTTTTTCATGACTGATCGTTTTGTTGTTCAACGATGCAAATATAAGGTGTAAGGAATGAGAACGCCAAGGATTTAAGGCGAACATAAAGCGAACGTTTTGATTTTTTTGGTTTTGCCCGCTTTTTGCCCGCATTTCTTTAGAGGTAGTTGGATGATTTTGGTATATTTGTGGACAAATTTGCCGGGTCATGAAAGTAAGAGATTTTGAAATGAAGAGGTTTATAATATTCGGGATTGTATTTATTCTGGTAGTCTTTTGGGAAGGGTGGGGATTGGTTTTTTTTGTAGATAAGGCAAAGGAAAAATTGATAGATGAAACATTCGAAGTGTTTGATCAGGCTATACGACAGGATAAGTCTCAAAGAGGGGAGGGGTTTTTAAACGCATTTAGTTCAGGAGTGAAACGTACACGTGTACCTTCGAAATCTATTAAGATAACAACGGAAGAAGGTATAACCGAAATGAAAAAAGAGAAGAAAGATATTTCTTATGAAGAAGGGAAATATATAAATGACCATCTTTATCTTTTAACCAAAAATCCCATTAACGTAGTCCGATTGGATTCTATATTCAAAGAGTTGTTGAAAGAAGATAATTTACCCAGCGAAACGGCTATTGTTTATACGACTAATGGGGTGAGTGAATATAGTGTATCTGATAGTGTATTTTATAAAGAAGCTATCGCGCTGGAGTTGGTTTCTATTGGTAATTTTATAAAATTGCAGGGATATGTGAAATACAGAACCTGGGATATATGGCGAAATATTCCGCATAGATGGACGCTGATTATTATCGGACTGCTTGTGCTCATATTAGTAGGAGGATATACTTTTCTGAATTGGCGTAAATGGAAGGTCTTCTCTCAATTGAAATATATAGAAAAGTGTTCTCCGAGTGATAAATGTATAAAAGAGAACCTGTTTTTTAATGAGACAACGAGAGAACTTCGATATAACGAAAACCGGATTTCTCTAACGAAAAGATCTGCGGAATTGCTGGCTTATCTTTTCAAAGGAGAGGATTGGTTTCAAACGTATGAAGATATCAAGAAAGATGTTTGGGGAAATGGTGATACATCGAATGATGCAGTACGTAATGCAGTCAACCGTTTAAATAATGAATTGAAGGGTTCCGGCCTGTACGTGGAAAAGTTGACTAAGAAAGGACTAAGAATCATAAATAAACAAGAACATCAGACAAAGATAAATAGGGGCGGAGAAGGTGATATCTTGAACTATCAAAATGACACTACCTTACTGGGAAAATCGGATTAATATACCGGGTAAAATAAAATACCCCACCGGGTAATATTTTTTAACGTATCGAAAAGATACTGGAAAGCCTGGTGTGCTATCATTTAGATAAATACGTATGGTTGATATTTCTGTCGGGCAGTGCGTTCACTTTCTCGTGAACAGATTCCTTCCTAATGAAAAGTCGGGGAAAGCAGGGAAAGTATATGATTGAAAAGGCGAGTGTTTCTTAACAACTGCACCGTTTATTTTGTTTATTAAGAAAATGGCAGGAGGCCATGAAGTAAAATGAGTTATTGAATCGTTATTTAAAATCGAATATGAGCTTAAAAGAATCGTACTGGAAATATTCCCTGATTACTATTATCCTGGTAATGGGAATCATACTTTTTATTGAGTTTACTCCGTTCCTGGGAGGAATACTCGGTGCTTTTACCATCTATATCCTATTGAGAAAGCAATTGAAGCATCTGACGGAGAAAAAACATTGGAACCGTAGCCTGGCTGCCATACTGCTGTTGCTTGAAACTATTTTGTGTTTTTTGATACCATTGTCCCTTGCTGTCTGGCTATTCGTTAATAAACTTCAGAATATAAATCTGAACCCATCTGATCTGATCAGTTCTTTTGAGCATATCGCCGACCTGATCCGTGAGAAGACCGGCTTTGATTTGCTGGAGAAAGATAATATCGCATCCATTGTTTCCGTGCTGCCTAAGATCGGACAAGCCCTGATGGGAGGTATCAGCGGTTTTGCAGTGAATGTGGCAGTTCTGGTTCTTATCCTTTATTTTATGCTGATCGGAGGGAGTAAGATGGAAACATACATTTATGAAATCCTGCCCTTCAGCAAAGAAAATAAACGCGAAGTACTGAAAGAGATCAATATGATCGTTACCTCCAATGCGATCGGTATCCCTCTGCTGGCAATCATCCAGGGTGTTATCGCGATGATCGGATATTGGGTGTTTAATGCGCCTAGCCCGTTTTTATTCGGTTTTCTGACCTGTTTTGCGACTATTATTCCAGTTGTGGGAACTGCTTTGGTGTGGCTGCCTCTTGCCGTTTACATGGCTTTGACCGGCGATTGGGTAAATGCGCTGGCTTTGACAGCCTATGCACTGATCGTTATCACTAACGTGGATAACCTGATTCGTTTTATCTTACAGAAAAAAATGGCGGATACCCATCCGCTGATCACGATTTTCGGAGTAATAATCGGTTTGTCCCTGTTTGGTTTTATGGGAATTATATTCGGTCCGCTCCTGATCTCTGTCTTTATACTTTGCTTTTCGATGTTCAAAAAAGAGTATTTGGATAAATAAAGGGGAATGACCCCGTTCAATAACTGAACGGAGTCATTTTTGCATATGCTTTATAGTCTTTGATCATTCCCGGATAGCCCTCTTCGGCACGCGGCAGGTAACGGAAGCCGGAGACTGTTACCGTCTCGCGCAAATCAATGACTACCTGATGCGGGTATTTGGCTCCTCTGGCCGTACTCCAGTAAGTGGATTCCTGCAAGTCGAATATTTTATCGGCGGTAAAATTACCTCCGTAAGTTTCTTCGCTGTCTGCATAAGCGATCTTCCAATGCTGGCGGCTGAGCGGTTTGCCGTTCTCATCCAGCAGATAAAACTCGGCGATGGCAGCGTTGTCTTTTCCATCCTGGGCGTTGAGGGCTTCCAGACAGAAATGACTGGCCTGTACAGGAGCATCGAATTTTACCTCCTGCCAACCGTTTCCTGCCTTTAAAGAACCTTGTCCCACAGGCTTTTCGTTTTTCAGGTTCAGGTTTTGCCCTTCTTTGCGGTTGGTAAGCGGTGCTTCCGGACGCAACATGTCGAGTATCGGTGTTTTCAGACCTTTGACAGATGCTTTTTCCGGTCCTTTCAGGTCGAGAACGATAATTTCGTTTTCTCCTTTTTTAAGCCAGCAACCCGGCATGAATAACGTTTGCTGAGGACCGATTTCCCAAAAACGTCCCATGGCTTTTCCATTTACCCATACCATACCTTTTCCCCAGGTCTGCATATCCAGGAATACATCGCCGGGAGTTTCGAGATTGAAAGTAGCACGGTAGTAAGCAGGCGCTTCAACCTTTTTACCCGGTGTATATTTCTTATCTTTTACAAATGAATAGTCCACCGGGAGATTATATACCTGCCAGTCCTTCAGTTCGTCGGATGAGGATTCGGTGATCAGTGCCACTTTGTTCGTGATACCTTTCCGGTCGTGTATCGCCTTGTCGAAATTGACACGTCCCATCGCTTCGATCAGGATATCCAGCCGGGCGCCGGCAGTTGTAGCCGGTAATTTAATTGTGAATTCTCCGCGGCGGCGGTCCAGGCGGCCAATCAGTTTACCGTCGATGAAAACCTGTGCCCAATCATGTACTTCGTCTATTAATAAGGTGGTACCTGCTTTGACTGCCGGCAAGGTGGTACGATACAGGATGCTGCCCCAGCCCTGGTCAAACTGCTCCATCGGTTTGATGTCGCGGCTGGTTTTAGGTTCCGGCAGGTTTTCGAATAACAGGGCCGTCTCTTTCAGTTCAAACTCGGGTATCTCGATCACCGGGAATGCATCGGGAATCTCGGGTTGTACTTCACCCGGAGCCATATAGTTTGCCATGAATTCGCGTAGTTTGTGATATTTGGGGGTTGCCCAACCTGCTTCGCTGATCGGGGCATCGTAATCGTATGAACTGCACATGGCCGAATAGGCCGGACTGTTTGCACCTCCCCAATGTCCGAAGGTCGTACCTCCGTGGGTCATATACAAGGAGAAAGAAATATTGCGGTCCAGCATGTCCCTGAGTCCGGCAATCATCGTTTCCGCATCACGTGTTTCATGTTTTCTTCCCCAATGGTCGAACCAGCCACTCCAGAACTCGCTACACATTAGCGGGGTGTTCGGACGTACTTCTTTCAGTTTCTTGAATTGCTCGTCGATATTAGCTCCGGTACCGAAATTAACGGTCCATACCAGATCGTCGAGCGCATTGTTCAGGAAGTTGGAACTCCAGTCGCACTGGAACAGGGGAACGTCGGTAAACCCGGCTTCGCGCAGGATATCCCGGTTTTTGGCAATATACGACTTATCGGTCGCATAAGAACCATATTCGTTTTCAACCTGTACCATAATAATATTACCACCTCGTGTAATCTGCCTGTCGGCCAGTTGTTTGCCGATCTCATTCATATAGATACGTGTACGTTCTATGAAATACGGGTCGTTTGTACGCAGCTGGATATCTTCTTTTTTCAATAACCACCAGGGCAGGCCCCCCATTTCCCATTCGGAACAAACGTACGGTCCGGGACGTAGCATGATATACATGCCGTTTTTCTGAGCCAGACGGCAGAATGCAGCAATGTCATTCTGTCCGCTGAAATCGAACTCGCCCGGTTTCTGTTCATGGATATTCCAGAACGCGTAGATGCAAATCGTATTCATGCCTAACGCTTTGCACATCTGGATACGATGTTCCCAATACTCTACGGGGATTCGGGTGTAATGGATTTCGGCGGCCTTTATAATGAAAGGCTTGCCGTTTAGCAGAAATGTTTTGTCACCGATTTCAAAAGTGCCGTTGCTGCCGGACTGATTTTTGCATCCGCTCAGTACGCAAATCAACATGACCATCAGGAGTGTTACGGTCTTCATAAAATGATTCATGATAAAAATTAAGTTTATAAATATTTTCCGATGGTAAAAGTAGATAAAAGAAAAGAAAATATAGGTATAATAATCGGTCATATTGAATTAAAATCGGTTCTATTTTACTGAATTTATGTACCTTTGCGGCATAATTCAAGTAAACGTTGAACAAAAATGAAAAAGTTAATGATGATTCCGTTGGTTGCTGTCGGTATGATAACAATGTCGGGATGCAGTCAGTCACCTGTGAAGGAAACTGCAAAAAATGATGCCATCAACCTGGCAAATCTGGACACTACAGTGGCTCCCGGTACAGATTTCTATCAGTACGCTTGCGGAGGCTGGATAAAGAACAATCCTCTGAGACCGGAATATTCCCGCTTCGGTACATTCGATCAGTTGATTGAGAATAATCAGGAACAATTGCGTACGCTTATCACAGAACTGGATTCCAAACCCCAGGAAGCCGGAAGCGTTGCCCAGAAGATCAGCATACTCTATGAAATGGGGTTGGATAGTGCAAAACTGAATACGGAAGGGCTGGCTCCCGTCAAGGAACAATTGGATGCAATTAACCGTCTGGGAACGAAAGCTGATGTTGCCAAAATGGTGGCAACCTTGCATAAAGAAGGAATGGCTCCTTTCTTCGCTTTGTTCGTCGATGCCGATGAAAAGAACAGTTCAATGAATATCGTACAGCTGTATCAGGCAGGTCTCGGTATGGGTGACCGCGATTATTATCTGGTGGAAGACGATGCCTCCGTAAAAATGCGCGATGCGTATAAACAATTCATCAGCCAGTTGTTCACATTGACCGGTGCTTCTCCTGAGCAGGCCGAAGCTGCTGTCAATGCCGTAATGAAAATAGAAACAGGCATCGCCAAAAGTTCTTTTAGCCGTGAAGACCTGCGCGATAGCCAGAAAAACTATAATAAAATTAAGTTGCAGGAGTTCAAGGCAAACAATACCCCGCTCGACTGGGACGTTTATTTTGAAAGCATGGGCTTGATGGAAATAGAATATATCGACGCCAAACAACTTCCGTTCTATGAAGCGTTGGGCGAGTTCATGAAAAATGTTTCCATCGACGAACAGAAATACTACCTGGCTTTTAACCTCTTGAATGCGGCTGCTCCTTACTTGAGTGATGATTTTGTGGCTGCCGAATTTGACTTCTACGGAAAAGTGATGTCCGGAAAGCTGGAACAGAAACCGCGTTGGAAACGTTCGCTGTCTACAGTGAACAGTGCTCTAGGCGAAGCTGTCGGCCAGATGTATGTGGCTAAATATTTCCCGGCTTCTTCTAAGGAAAAGATGCTTGAACTGGTAGGAAACTTACAGAAAGCGTTGTCGGAACGTATCGCAGGTTTGGAATGGATGAGCGATGAGACAAAAGCGAAAGCGCAGGAAAAACTGTCTGCTTTTATTGTAAAGATCGGTTACCCTGATAAATGGCGTGACTACAGCGCTTTGGAAATCAAGGATGATTCTTACTGGGCAAATGTGTGCCGTTCGAATATCTTCGATATGGAGTACCAGCTGGAACAAGCAGGCAAACCGGTCGACAAAGCCCGTTGGGGAATGACACCGCAGACTGTAAATGCCTACTACAACCCGACAACAAACGAAATCTGCTTCCCGGCAGCTATCCTTCAGCCTCCTTTCTTTAACCCGGAAGCTGACGATGCCGTTAACTATGGTGCTATCGGTGTGGTGATCGGTCATGAAATGACACACGGATTCGACGACCAGGGACGTAATTACGATAAAGACGGTAACCTGGCTGATTGGTGGACTCCCGAAGACGCAGCCCTCTTTACGGAGCGTGCCGACCGTCTGGTTCAGCAGTACGACAATATTATCGTTGCAGACAGTGTTCATGCGAACGGACGTTATACATTGGGAGAAAACATCGCTGACCAGGGTGGTTTGCTGGTTTCTCACCTGGCTTACCTGAATTCCTTGAAGGGTAAGACTCCGGCTCCGATTGACGGATTCACAAACGAACAACGTTTCTATTTGGGATATGCAACCCTGTGGGGACAAAATATTCGTCCTGAAGAAATCCTGTTGCTGACAAAGATCGACCCGCACTCATTAGGTAAATGGCGTGTAAATGCCGCTTTGCGTAATATCGACACCTTCTATTCGGCATTCGATATTAAAGAAGGCGACCCGATGTACATGCTGCCTGCCGAACGGGTAGTTATCTGGTAATTATACATATAATATATAATGTAAAGGAGGTATAGCAAAACAGGCTTTTGCTGCACCTCCTTTTTATATCTCTGAATATCGCTTTTACGCAAAGATGAACTTCAGTATAAACAAGGCTGCCAGTATATACATGGTAATGCTGATATCCTTATGCTTGCCGCAGAACAGTTTTACCAATACATAGCAGAGCAGTCCCAACACCATCCCGTCGGCAATGGAGTAGGTGAGGACCATCATAATGATGGTGATAAATGCCGGCAGCGCTTCCGACATATCCTCCATGTCGATTTTGGAGATCGAATCCATCATAAACACACCGACAAGCACCAGTGCCCCGCTTGTGGCCGCACTGGGAATCAGCAGGAACAACGGCGCAAAGAACAAAGCCAGGATAAACAGCAGTCCGGTTATCAGTGAAGTGAAACCCGAACGTCCTCCTTCCGCAATACCCGAGGCACTCTCCACATACGTCGTTATGGTGGAACTTCCCATCATCGCCCCGATCGTAGTACCTATCGCGTCGGACATCATCGCCTCTTTCACATGCGGGATATGCCCGTCTTCTCCCATGATTCCGGTCTTCGAAGCCAGGCCGACCAATGTCCCTACCGTATCGAATATATTCATAAACAATAAGGTAAAGATCACTACCGCCATATCCAGTGTGAAGAACTCGGAAAAATCGAACTTACAGAATGTCGGCTCCATCGAATGGGGCATGGAGACAGGAAGAAATCCTTCCGGTATTTCCGTCACCCCCAGCGGGATGCCGATCAGGGTACAGATCAGGATACTGTAGAACAATGCGCCTTTCACCTTTTTGACAATCAGTATGCCGCTTAACAATATCCCGACCATCGCCAGGACCGAAGACGGCGTAAAGGCCCCGAACATCACATAGGTGACAGGGTTGGATTCAATGATCCCTGCATTCTTCAACCCGATGAATGCAATGAACATACCGATCCCCGCCGATATGGCATACCGCAGGTTCATGGGAATGCTGTTAAGTATGATCTCCCGGATATTCAGAAAAGTAATAAGGATGAATATCACCCCTTCGACGAACATCGCCGTCATCGCCGTCTGCCAGGAATATCCCATGCCCTGCACCAGCGTGAAAGCAAAAAATGCGTTCAGCGCCATGCTCGGAGCCTGTGCGAATGGCAGTTTGGCCATAAAGGCGAGGAGCAGGGTGGCAATTGCGGAAGCCAGAGCCGTGGCCGTAAAAACCGCTCCTTTGTCCATACCGGTAGTTCCCAGGATGGATGGGTTCACAGCCAGGATATAACTCATTGTCAGGAATGTGGTTATACCTGCGATAACTTCCGTACGGATTCTCATGGTTTGTTTGTCAAACCCTAAAAGTTTTTGTATCATGCCGGTTTATTTAATCGAATGTCCATTTTACAGCAAGTGTCGGAATAGTATAGAAGCCGTTCCGTCCTCCGAAGTTATGGCTTAACTCCACTTCACTGCCCACACTCAGTTTGAATTTCTCGTCTACCCCTTTTATCTTGTTCAGGTTTACCCATATCTGCGGTTCGGAGAGGAAAATAAAGTTCCCGTGGTCGTTCTTTTCCCGCCACCAGTCGGCGAAACCGCTGAAAGTACACAGGCCGTTCTTGGCAAAATGAAGATACCAGGTGGTTGTCAGCTGGAAATTATTGGGTGTTTTATGTTTCTGGATATATTTGTACATGGCGGTGAAAGTGATTCCCCTGCTGAAATCTTTGCTGTTATAAGTATAGGTGGCACCGCCCAGATAGGCATTGTTGTAGGAGGCTCCCTTCATCAGCCCGCCGTTATACTCTACGTGGATGGAAAAAGGCGGTTGCCAGAAACTCAGTTCGCGGGCAATCTCCCAGTAGGCCGAAGCGACCCCGCTGCTCTTGTAGTCCATATCCACGAAAAAATAGGTGCTTCCCCATTTATCCGGTTTGAACATTTCCACGGTGGAGGTCAGTGCCGGACGCCCGTCCAGGTCCTTGTCGTACAAGGCGCCTCCAAAATCATAATGTAACTGAACATTTTGCGCTTTCCCACAGAAAACGGCAAGTAATAGGACTACTAGGGTAAAAAACTTTCTCATTCTGATCGTTTAAAATATGTATGGAAGCCACAAAGGTATAAAAAAAGCAAGACCTTCAAAAAAGCCCTGCTTTTACACGATCAGATCAGATCCCTGAGCAGCCATGCCAGGTAGCATAAATACACAAGTATAAGCGCCCACCCTTCGGCACGTGAAATCTTTTGTCCGCTTTTCACCAGTGGAAGCAGGAGCAGGGTTAATCCCAGCATGACCAGTAGGTCAACGTAATTGACGTTTTTGGCAGCGATCGGACTTACCACAGAACTGGTTCCTGCTATAGCCAGGATATTGAACAGGTTGGAACCGACAATATTCCCGATCGCAATATCCGGATTCTTTTTGAGGGCCGACACGACCGAGGTTGCCAGTTCGGGCAGGCTTGTTCCGGCGGCAACGATAGTCAGTCCGATGACCGCTTCGCTGACACCCAGTTCCTGGGCGATGGATACGGCATTGTTGACCAGCAGATTGGAGGCGAAGATCAGGATCACCAGGCCGCCCACGATATACAGGACATCTTTATACCAGGGTTCAGGTTGTTTCTCCAACTCCCCGATCTGTTCTTCCACTTTCTTTTCATGTTTGCGTGAATAGTACAGGCTGAAGACCGTATAAATAATGATACCTGCTAAAAAGAAACAACCTTCCAGCCTTCCGAGTACCCCGTTCCAGAACAGGAGCGTGAAGACGGCGGTGGCGACGATCAGTATGGGAATATCCAGGCGGGTAAGCTGGCGTTTGGCCTGTAGCGGTTGGATGGCGGCGGATATACCGAGAATGGCGGCGATATTGAAAATATTGGAACCGATAATGTTCCCCACGGCTATATCACCCTGCCCGGATAAGGACGCATTCAGGCTGACCACCAATTCCGGGGCACTGGTACCGAATGCAACGATCGTAAGACCGATCACCAGGTTTGATATCTTAGCTTTCAGGGCTATCTCCGTACTACCCTTTACCAGCCAGCCAGCTCCGATGTAGAGAGCAAACAGCGAAAGAACTAATAATGTTACGCTTGTTATCATGGTCGCAAATTTACTAATCTTTTTATTACAATGTCCGGCTTCCTGTTGTCCGGTGGATGTTGCCACCGTAACCAAGTAAACAGCAAGTTATTTTTTAGGCAGAAAAACGCACCTCGGATAACCCCGGATCGCTCCGGAATAACAGCAGGAAGCAACTAGACATTTCAGTTAGGGTTGTTAGGAATATTCGTATTAGTGATTTAATATTCGTATTCTTCCTTAGGCTCTTTGGCTGCCTGTCTCAGTTGTATGCCACGGAGTATGACCATGACGACTGTTACCAGCCCTAATGCTCCCATTGTTACATCTTTTGCGATAGCGTTTTCAAAATCGGTTGTACCGATCAACACCAAAATGATAAACGACACCATCATGACGGCATCTACCAAATCTTTATTTATCTTCATTTTATTAAACTTTTTAATGGTTACTTTTGTTCAAATATGCTTATTCTTTTTCTTCAATAGCAGTTTCTTCAGCAGAGCCGGTATTGCTCAAACCTTTCATGATGCCATATAATCCATATCCCAGAGCACCCATTACCACCAATAACTTCAGGTAATCGTTAGGAATGATAGAACTACAAGCCAGTACGCAACCAACAACAGTTATAATAACAGAAACATAAATACGTGTTTTATTTGATTTTTTAGTAGACATAATATTTCATTTTTAGTAATTAATAATTAATGACCGGATTGTTTCGAAGCCTTACTTATCAATGTGACAGGTAGTGTCGGCAATCCGAAGAGAACGCATGGCGTTCTTGACAAGGCCTCAGCGGGTGAGCGTCGGGCGAAGGAGAAAGACGAAGCGTCCGGAGGCTGTGCTGTTTGAGCGCAGCGAGTTCACAGACGACAGCGTAGTCTTTCGCCGTAGCAGCGAAGCCGGTGTAGCCTTGATTTTTTGATTACTTTTGGATCAAGCCAAAAGTAATTATCAATTACTAAATAATGAGTTTCCGCAGAGCAAACACATGTTCCCCCATGCGGCAAAGAAGGGTAGACAGATTTATGGTTTGACATTCTGATACATTTTCCAGCACTTTCCGTTGTGCATTCATCTCCTTCAGGCGGATATCCTGAAGTACTTTTTCCGCTATTTTCAGCGTGCGCAAATGAAATGTATTATTTGTCGATTGAACCGTTCTGCGTGCAGTCAGACCTTTGCTTTCTTTCAGGTCGGTACTTAATACGTTCAGGTAATATTGTACATCCGCAGAACCTTTTTCCTTCATGACTGCCTCTTTTTGAGCCACAGCGATGTTGTCGCTTTCAACCTCCTCCTGGGGAGAAAAAAGCAACATGCCGAAAAGCAGAGTCAATATGAACAGAAAATTTTTCATGCTGCAAAGATATACGAATTCCTATTAAAAAAACAAATCATTGTGGTTTTTGTTTATACTTTTGTCCGTTAAAAGTGAACGAGGAAAGATGGAAAGAGAGAAGAGCCTTTTTAAATCATGGCTGGAGGCCGCGCGCCCGAAAACGCTGCCGGCATCGTTAAGTCCTGTGCTGCTGGCATGTGTTTTAGCCTGGTGCGAGGGAGTATTCCGGTTGGTACCGGCCCTTTTGTGTTTTGGAGTAGCTTTGCTGGCGCAGATAGCCAGTAACTTTGCCAACGATTATTTTGATTTTAAAAAGGGAGCCGACCGGGAAGACCGCCTGGGGCCCGAGCGTGCCGTCGCCCAGGGATGGATCACTCCGAAAGCCATGCTGAAAGCCACTTTTCTCACCTTGGGCTTGTCGTGTTTCTGCGGATGTATGCTGCTGTTTTATGCCGGGTGGGAGTTGATACCCGTCGGTATCGCCATCGCCCTTTGCGTGCTGGCATACTCCGCTGGACCTTTTCCGCTGGCCTATAACGGGCTGGGCGATGTCTGCGTGGTGCTGTTCTACGGGATCATCCCGGTATGCTTCACCTATTATGTACAGGCGCTGTCCTTTTCCCCGTTATCGTTTCTGTTGTCCGTATCGGTCGGATTGCTTTCTACAAATATCCTTGTCGTGAACAATTATCGTGATTATGTGCAGGACAAGGCATCGCATAAGCGGACCACCATCGTCCTTTTCGGGCGCGGTTTCGGCCGGATATTCTACCTGTTGAACGGGGTAGTGGCGCTTTTGCTGGCTATGCCCCTGATGCTGGACGCATCTTGGTGGATACAGTTCCTTTTCGCCGCCTTTTTTGCCCTCTTTTATGCGACCTGGCGGCAACTTTACCGTTTTGAAGGACGCGAACTCAATAAGACCCTGGGCCATACCGCCCGCAATGTCTTTCTCTTCACCCTGCTGTTATCGCTTCTGTTAATCTCGTTAACGACAGGATTATAGCGGAAACACACAGTGTCGTATATTTGTTTATTCGAATATTCTTATAAATGAAACAAAGCCCTGCGGAGTCCCCGTAAGGCTTTTTGTATGCTTTTGGAGAGGATGATCATGGTGACGGCGATGATAATAAGGAGGATGCCGATGGCCAGATTGAATGTGAACGGTTCGCCGAAGACGAGTACACCAACGAAGACGGCGGTAACGGGCTCCATAGCTCCCAATACGGCAGTCAGCGTACCACCGATGTTATGGACGGCCAGTACCAGAGTGATATTTGAAATGACTGTCGGGACAATAGCCAGAAGTATCAGGTTGACTAGCGACATCGTGTCGGGGATCGGTTGTATCCCTTCGTTGGTGCTTGCCTTAATGGAAAACAGGATGGTGCTGACAATGAATACATAGAATGTCAGTTTTCTGCCTGTCATCGTATGCACTCTCGATTTGTTGACGGTAGTAATATAAAGCGCATATCCGACAGCAGACAGGAGTACGATAAATACGCCCAGTACACTTAGCTTCATCTCTCCTTCATTGATCGACAGACGAGCAACCCCGCAGATTGCCAGCCCAATAGCCAACAACGTTACCCACGATGTTTTTTCGCGGAAGAACAATAACATGATAAGTGTAACGAATATCGGATAAGTGAAATGTAATGTCGTAGCTATCCCTGCTGACATGAAATTATATCCCCAGAAAAGAAACATGGCCGAAGCCGTGTAAAAGAACCCTGGCAGGACTAACACCGGTATATCTTTTTTGTCGATACGCAGGGATTCCTTTTTACTAGCCATAATACCCACCAGTGCTATCGAGGCAAACAGAAAACGGTAGAAAAGGATCGAATCAAACTGCATCCCCTTTGCCATCAGCGGCAGGGTGAATAACGGGATCAAACCGAAAGTCGCGGAAGTGGCAATGCCGTATACAAATCCTTTTATGTTACTGTTCATCTTTTTACCTTTTGCTAAAACGGCTGCAAACATACAAAAAAGCCGTGATATTATCAGGTTATATCACGGCTCTTAAATATTATTTCAGATGATTAAACAAGCAATCCAGCTGCCACTTCTTCTGCCACCGCTTCATTTTTGATGGCGGCTACCAGGGCAAGACCGAAGTTTATGACCAGTCCCGGGCCTTTTCCGGTTATTACGTTGTCGGATACTTCTACTGCTTCGCCGGTAACGTTGGCACCGATCAGTTTCGGTTCGAAGCCGGGATAACAAGTAGCGTTGCGACCTTTCAGCAAGCCTAGTCCGCCTAAGACCATAGGAGCAGCACAGATAGCGGCAACGATTTTACTGTCGCGATATTGTTGCAGTAAGGCTTCCTTTACCGCTTCTGAATCGTTCAGGTTGGATGCACCGGGCATGCCTCCGGGGAGGACCAAAGCATCCGCATCTGCCAGGTTTGCCTTCTCCAGAGTAGTATCGGCAGTAACCGGAACATTATGTGCTCCCGTTACGACAGGGTTGGCTGTGATGGAAACAGTTGTCACTTCAATACCTCCGCGGCGCAGGATATCGACTGTACCCAAGGCTTCCATTTCTTCGAAGCCGTTGGCTAAAAATACAATTGCTTTCTTCATATTACTTCCTTTATTTTAGTTTATACACATAGGTGATCGTACCGCTCTGGTTGTTCGCCCCGCTGATGCTATTGAACTTAGCACGTTTGGCGGCATCCAGTGCGCTTTTACGCATGGAGGCGTTGTCGATGTTGGTACCTCTTCCTATTTCTGCAAATATCACATTCCCTTTCGGGTCTACCGTGATGTTGATCACGATCTTGCCTTCTTCCTGGATGGTGTAAGCAGGACGGGGCAGGCCTCCGGCTCCGATGGAACGACCGTTCAGGTTGAACGAACCGTAACCGCCTACGCCTTCGTTTGCTCCGTGGTCGGAGTTACCGAACGGACTACCCTGGTTACCTGTTCCGGTTTCTGCATCGCCCTGACTGTTGCCTTCAGCGCCACCGATACCGAATGCTCCGGCAACGCGGTTGCTGATGGCCTGTTCTTTCTTGCGACGTTCTTCTTCCAGACGTTTCTTTTCAGCCTCTTCACGTTTGCGACGGTCTTCTTCCTCTTTCCGTTTACGCTCTTCTTCTTTCTTTTTTTGCTCTTCCTTCTTCTTGGCATCAGCCATGGCAACACTTTCTTCGATGTCCTGCGTAATGACTTCCTCCTTCGGTGTCTCTACCGGCGGAGTAGGTGGAGGGGGAGGCGTGGTCGTTTCCTGTGGCAGTTCCTGTCCCGTATATTTGGGTTCGAAGGTACCGGCTGCGGAATTGACGTTTCCGAAATTGACAAGGACGCCCCCGTCTTCTTCCGGAATCTCCGTCCGTAGTACCGTGAACAACAGGATCAGAAAGATCGCCAGGTGGAAAGCGACTGAACCGGCTATACTGTATATGTCATCTTTGTTGAATTTCATATCTGTTATTTCTGCGCACGGGTGGCGAGCACCATCTTGAATTTGTTTTCGTTCGCTATGTTCAGGATCTTTACGATTTCTTTATAAGGAACTGTTTCGTCAGCATAAAGGGCGACGAACATTTCGGGCTCTTTTGCATAACTGTCTTGCAGGAACGGGGTGATCTCGTCAAACGTGACCTGCGTTTCCCGCTGGTTACCGAAGGCTACGTAGTAATTCAGGTTGGCATCGATGGTAACCCGCGTAAGCGGTTTGGCTGCCGTCTGCTTCTTGGCTTGCGGCAATGTTACCTTGATGGCATTCGGAATGACTACCGTAGAGGTGACCATAAAGAAGATCAACAGCAGGAATATGACGTCGGTCATAGAGGCCATGCTGAAGGCTTCGTTTACTTTTGTTCTTCGTTTTAGTGCCATTCGCTTTGTTAATTAGCCGGTTCGTTCAATAAGTCCATAAATTCCATGGTGCGGGCTTCCATTTTGTTCACCACGTTATCCACCTGCGATACGAGGTAGTTGTAAGCAAACAAAGTGATGATACCGACTACCAGACCGCCTACGGTTGTTACAAGAGCTTCGTAGATACCGCCTGAAAGCAAGGATACGTCTACGTTTGTTCCGGCATTAGCCATATCGAAGAAGGCACGTACCATACCGGTTACTGTTCCGAGGAAACCGAGCATGGGGGCTCCGGCGGCTGTCGTTGCGATCAGCGGGAATCCTTTTTCAAGTTTTGCAATTTCCAGGTTACCTACATTCTCGATAGCCACAAGCACGTCGTTCATCGGACGGCCCAGGCGGGTGATACCCTTTTCGATCATACGGGCGGAAGGAGTGTTGGTGCTGCGGCACAGGTTGAGGGCCGAATCTACTTTTCCTTCGTGGATATAGTCTTTGATACGGTTCATGAAATTCTGGTCTTCTTTACCGGCGCGACGGATGACCAGTAAACGCTGGATAAAGATATAACCTGCCATTAGTGATAACAGCAATAGTACAACCATGATCCACCCTCCTTTGAATGCAAGGTCTATCACATTGATCTCTGCTTCAGTGGGGACTGTTACTGCCGTCAGATCCGGCATCTGCTCTGCTGTCTGTGCCCCTACTGCCTGTAGGGAAAGTAAAATACTCATAGGTTTGTATACTTATTCGTTAATATTAATTCGTTATTTCTGTTGTAAACACGCTTTGTATAGGGAGATTGTTTCCTGTAATCCGTGATATAAAGCATCACAGATCAGGGCATGGCCGATGGATACTTCTTCCAGCCAGGGGATATTCTGACTGAACCAGGCCAGGTTTTCCAGATTCAGGTCGTGACCCGCATTGACACCCATGCCCAGGTTTTTAGCCAGTTGGGCGGCGGCAACGAACGGTGCGACAGCCTCTTCCTTGTTAACCGGATAATTGGTTGCATAGGGTTCTGTGTAAAGTTCGATACGGTCTGTTCCTGTTTTTGCAGCCAGTTCGATATTGGCAAGGTCTGTTCCTACAAAAATAGAGGTACGGATCCCCTGTGCAGTGAACGTATCCACTAATTCACTCAACTGGTCGAAATGTGTTTTCACATCCCATCCGGCATTCGAAGTGATGGCATCGGGAGCATCCGGTACGAGTGTGACCTGTGTCGGCTTAACCTTCAGAACCAGGTCTATAAAATTGTTACAGGGATATCCTTCAATGTTAAATTCTGTCCTGATCAGAGGTTTCAATCCATACACATCACTGTATTTGATATGTCTTTCATCCGGACGGGGATGAACTGTAATTCCTTGTGCGCCGAAATTTTCGCAATCCTGGGCGACTTTTAAAATGTCAGGCATATTACCACCGCGTGCGTTACGAATGGTTGCTACCTTGTTAATGTTTACACTTAAATTTGTCATCGTATATCGTTATATCTTTTTTCTTTCATTACATTTGCACAAAAGTATCGGCAAATTTAGCAGAATTAAGGGAATTAACAGAATAATGTTGGTGAAAGATTTCATAACGAAGGAACTTCCTGTGTTAAAAAGTTTTGACACAGGGGAATATGCTTTAGCGCTAATGGATGATTTTAAGTTAAAACATCTACCGTTATTGAGCGAAGGGATATATCGTTGCCTGATCTCGGAAAAGGATCTTCTGGCTATGCCTGATCCTGCGGCAACGATTGGCGAACCGGTTCTGTTTGCTCCCAGTGTAATGGAAAATACACATATTCACGAGGCGCTGGCATTGATTGCCCGCTATCAGTTGAGCCTGCTTCCGGTTGTTACTCCGGAAGGGGAATACCAGGGGGCGATTACGCGGGATAAGCTGATCGATATCCTTTCGGAATTGTGTAATGCCGAGACTTCGGGCAGCGTGTTCGTCCTGGAGGTAATGCCGCAGGATTATTCGCTGACGGATATAGCCCGGTTGGTCGAGTCGAACAATGCGCATGTCCTGAACCTGCTTTCATACACGGATAAGGATACCGGACGCTTACATCTTATTATAAAGATAGACCTGGAGGATGCCTCACCGGTGATCCGCAGTTTCGAGCGCTTTAACTATACTGTCCTTTATTATTTCATGGAAAAAGGGATGGTAGACGATCTGTTGCAGCAGCGGATGAACGAATTGTTGCATTATATGAATATCTAATTGATTGAAAGTTATGAGAGTTGGCATATTTGGTAGTAAATATCAGGTAGAAAAACAGAGCCAGATAAAACGTTTGTTTGAAAAACTGATATCCCAGGAAGCGGAGATCTACGTAGATGTACGTTTCTATAATTTTCTTACTGATATACTCAATTATGAACCTCCGGTGGCAGGACTGCTGACCGATGATAATTTTGATCTCGATGTCGCCCTGAGTGTGGGTGGAGACGGAACGTTCCTGCGTACGGCTGCCCGTGTGAACCGGCAGGATATTCCTATTCTCGGAATTAATACCGGGCGTCTTGGTTTTCTGGCCGATGTCGGAGGTAATGATATAGAAGACACGTTGGAGGAACTGTTCAAGAACTATTATAAGATAGAAGAGCGTACCCTGTTGCGGCTTCATACCGAAGAACGGGCCTTTCATGGGTATAACTATGCCTTGAATGAGATCGCTATCCTGAAACGCGATACTTCTTCCATGATCACGATTCACACTTCTTTGAATGATGAATACCTGGCTTCTTATCAGGCGGATGGTCTGCTGATCGCAACACCGACAGGTTCTACCGCTTATTCCATGAGCGTAAACGGACCGATCATCATCCCGCAAAGTAAGAATATCGTATTAAGTCCGGTTGCACCTCATTCCCTGAATGTGCGCCCGCTGATCATACCGGACACCTATACGATCACGTTGGGAGTGGAAAGCCGGAATAAATCCTTTCTGATCTCTCTCGACGGCCGTTCGGAAATCTTTCCGGCAGGTATCCAGCTGACAGTGACGAAAGCAGACTATACGACGAAAGTAATAAAAAGATATAATCATACCTTTTATCAGACTCTCCGTGAGAAGCTGATGTGGGGGGCCGATGCAAGAATGAAGTAGGGATAAGGTAGTGTAAAACTGCTCTAAAAAGATGTTTTACAGCATGTATTTGTTAAATCATATTAAATAAATGAGATTTCCAAGCGAAATATTATGCTACATAACATAAAGTCTCTATATTTGCACTGTGTTTTTCATGGTATTAGATTTAAGGTTAACAATGAAGATTGGCTGTCCGTGATGGATGGCCTTTTTTGCGTTTATAAGGTTCCTGTTTAAAATGCTTCTGCAAAGTAAACGACAAAGTCTCCTGTATTGCTGAGTGTGGGTGAAAAGTAGTCCGACTCAAAAGTCGCTATTAAAGAATGGACTTTAATGACAAAGACAGTACCAACGAAACCAAAGCTCCTTCCGGAGGAGGAAGTGAAGGTGGAGGGGACAGAGGATCGAGATTTTCTTGGTTCGGGGAATTTTATTTTGAAAGGTCTCTTTAGGAGATAATGCAAGCTACCCGCAAAGACAAGACATTTATGGAGCGGCTGGCAGAAGTACGTAAAATTTCTGCGATACTCTGATAGTAAAGAATGTTATCTGTATGGATAATGACATTTTATAGCGTGAATATGCTATAGAAATGTGTTGTGTAGCATGTTTTTTGTTAAACTGTATTAAATGAATGGTGTTTTTGAGGTGAATATTATGCTGAATAACATAAAACCTCTATATTTGCACTGTGTTTTTCATGGTATTAGATTTAAGGTTAACAATGAAGATTGGCTGTCCGTGATGGATGGCTTTTCTGTTTTATAGACGTATCGGTCTTTATTTCCGTGGAAAAAGACTTATCTTTGTACTTCTTAAAACCTAAATGCTTCAAATAGTTCCTATGTTTAAAATCGGAAAAGACGGATAGCACGAGATAGCACTACAAAAGCTATACCATTTTAGTTAACTTTGTATTGTATCAAATTCATTATTAACTAATAACGATATAGCTTATGA